>CAZXWM010000004.1:5635-25763 GCA_964644215.1 uncultured Phormidium sp. | reverse complement strand
CTGCATAACACCCATGGAGTTATCCGCCATGTCAACTCCCATTATCCTAGTTCAACCGACATTAGCCCAGGCTCCCCCAGAGACGGGAGCGGCTGACGGTTCCTCTCCTCCCATGCTCTGGATGGGGCTTTCGGGGGTGCTGTTGGTGAGTGCGATCGCCGCCGGGGTAGCCTATCAAACCACCAAAGACAAACTCGGCAAAAAACTGCGCACCGAAGAGTTTAAGAACCGAGAACTCCATAAAAAATATAAACGGGCCATCGATACCATCAGCAAGATGGAGCGCAACCCCGACTTAATCCACTCACGGGAGTTTAACCTCGACTATCTGCGGATGCGCATGGAGGAAGAAACCTTCCACTTTGGCGTTGTCAACCAGATTAAGGTCAAGGTTAAAAGTAAAATTTCCGTGGCCCTACGACCGAGTGCCGAGAACCGAGGGACCGGACGACAAGTTAACGAAACCTTCGATGTCGAATACGAAACCGGAAGTGGGGCCAGCCTCAAAAAACGAGTCCTGTTCCGGATTCAGATTAAACTCACCAAACTGCCGACGCAACCGACGAGCGCCACCATCAGCCAGATTATTGATTGTATTGAAACCTATCTCAGTCCAGCCGGGGACAATGATACCTGGCAACCGGCCCTACAGGGTCGTGTCGCCTATATTCACTGGGATCAGACGGCTAAACCCACTCCGCTACTGGTGCTTGAACAGAGTAATGAGGGAGTTAACGTGACCTTCCGCACCACCCGCAGTAATGCTGCCGGTGCGCCGCCGAGTAGTTCCCAGCCCAAGTCAGGGGCCGCCTCGGGAGCGCCACCCCGCACTCGTCCGGCGACCACCCGCCCGAAAACCAGCCGTCCCACAACCACCCGCCCGAAAACTCGCCGTCCCACAACGACACGGCCCAATCGGGGCCGTTCCGGCTCCCCGAAAACTCGCCGCTCTAGCCGCAGCACTCGCTCTTCTTAGTTGACACAATAAACAGGACGATAGCAACTCAGTTTATATTTGTAGGATAAGTGTTTTGCAAATTTTAATTGTCCTTTTTTAAGTGTCTAGCTTCTAATTTTTAACTACCGGGGAGTTTTAGGGGCGACCTCTCCCGCACCTCGACTACGCTCGGTGTCGGGATACATAGCCCCTCAAGTCAATTGAAGGGTTCAAGGCCCTGAAAATTGACAAGTCCAGGGACTGTCTTGCTAGACTATCACCGTCAATCGTTTTGGCAGTCATGCTGAGAGCGACCAAGTACAGAATTTATCCAACCCCCCAACACCTAGCCCAAAGTTTTGGTTGCTGTAGATTCGCTGGGAATTATGCCCTCAACCTGACGAACGAAACCTACAAGGCTACAGGAAAGGGATTAGGGCGCTTTGCTATCCAAAAAGAGATAACCCGTCTCAAGAAAGAATATAAATGGATGAAAGCACCCTACTCTCAATGCCTACAAGTTGTCGCCCTAAATCTATCCAGAGCCTTCATTAACTTCTTTGAGGGTAGGGCGGCTTATCCTGGCTTCAAAGCCAAGCACCGTAACCAATCTATCAGCTATCCTCAAAACGTCTCTCTTGTAGAAAGTGGTATCAAATTCCCTAAGATGGGAGTTGTTCGGGCTAAGCTACATAGACGGATTGAAGGTGCAGTTAGGACGGTTACGGTGTCAATGAATGCCAAAGGTCAGTACTTTGCTTCTGTCTTAGTCGATGATGGGAAAGACATCCCCAAAAAATCGCCAGAAGGGAAAGCAGTAGGTATTGACTTAGGATTGACTCATTTTGCTATTACTTCAGATGGCTCTAAGTTCGACAACCCTAGATGGTTGGCTAAACACGAGAAAAACCTAAGAGCAAAGCAAAAACGTTTATCTAGGAGACAAAAGGGTTCTAATAACCGTAACAAAACCCGTAAACAAGTCGCTGGAGTCCATGACAAAATAGCTAGATGTAGGGAAGATTTTCACCACAAGCTATCACGCAGGATAGTTAACGAAAACCAAGTTATTGTAGTTGAAAATCTAGCCGTCAAGAATATGGTGAAGAATCACTGTCTTGCTAAGGCAATTAGCCAGGTAGGATGGGGGCAGTTCTGTACCATGTTGAAATACAAGGCTGAATGGGAAGGAAAGGTGTATCTTGAAGTGGATAGATTCTTTCCTTCCTCTAAAACCTGCAACCTGTGTCTAAATCAAGTAACAAGCCTTCCTCTTGATATCCGTAGTTGGACTTGCTCCAATTGTGGGACAAAGCACGACAGAGATATCAATGCTGCTAAAAATATCCGAGACGAAGGACTGCGTATTTTATCCTCGGGAACCGGGGAGTTCGCCTATCGCCCAGATATAAGTCGAGACAGTAGAGGACGGAAGAAATCTACTATCTCGCAGTCTGCTGGGTAGGAAGCCGACGCTGGTGTCTCTGATGAGCGCGCTCGGTAGTTCACGACCAACTCAGATAGGGCAGTTGAGTGGCAGTTTGGCGCACAGCCTCAATTTGCGTCACCAGTTGTCCACAACTGTCCCAGAGTCCATCTAGGAAACTGTGGCGAGCGCCTTCGGGCATCGATACCGTCAGGACGAGTTTATCGCCAGCGCGGACTTCCAGGGACTCAAGATCGAGGGTTAGGGGGAGTTTAGGACTCGTGGCGATCGCCGTTTGTAGGGCTTTGACATCATCAGGGGCAACGGTGACACAGGGAACCCCCATGGCGACACAGTTACCAAAGAAGATTTCGGCAAAACTTTCACCGATTAAGCCTTGAATCCCCCAGCGTTGAATGGCTTGCGGGGCGTGTTCACGACTCGAACCACAGCCAAAGTTGGCATTCACCACTAAGAGACTTGCACCTTGATAGGCCTCGACATCGAAGGGATGTTCGCCTTTCATTTGGCTGCGATCGTCTTCAAAGGCATGATCACCGAGGCCATCAAAGGTGACACAGCGCAGAAAGCGAGCGGGAATGATGCGATCGGTATCGATATCATCTCCAGTTAAAGGGATACCGCGTCCAGAAATTTGTTTAACTTGAGTCATGGTTTGGGTAAGGCAAGAGGCAAGAGGCAAGAGGCAAGAGGGGGGAATCGACCCCTATCGCCTCCCTGGGGGAAATAACGTGTGGTCGCTCTTAGGGAATAGAGGTTGGGGAGTTAGGTGTTAAATCCAGTCCCGGACGTCGGCTACTGTGCCGTGAATGGCAGCGGCCACGACCATCGCGGGACTCATCAAGAGGGTTCGGCCCGAGGATGAGCCTTGACGGCCTTTGAAATTGCGGTTGGAGGACGAGGCGCTGATCTGATCGCCTTGTAACTTATCTGGGTTCATGGCCAAACACATCGAACAGCCTGCATTGCGCCATTCAAACCCAGCGTCGATGAAGACTTTATCGAGTCCTTCGGCTTCAGCTTGGCGTTTTACCTCCTCAGAACCGGGAACAACAAAGGCTTTAATCCCCTCGGCAACTTTACGGCCTTGGGCGAACTTGGCCGCTTCTCGTAGATCGCTTAAACGGCCGTTGGTGCAACTGCCGATAAAACATACATCGACTTTTGTACCTTGGATGGGTTGTCCAGGGGACAGCTGCATATACTGATAGGCTTGTTGGGCGATCGCGCGATCGCCCTCCGGCAGACTCTCGGGCATCGGAACCGACTCATCGACGCCAATACCCTGGCCTGGGGTAATCCCCCAGGTAATCGTGGGCGGAATTTCTTGGGCATCAAAGACGACCACATCATCATACTCAGCATCAGCATCACTGCGAATTTCGGTCCACCAGCGTACCGCTTGCTGCCAATCCTCACCTTTGGGAGCAAACTCGCGCCCTTGGATATAGTCATAGGTGGTCTGATCGGGGTTAACATAGCCGCAGCGAGCGCCCCCTTCGATGGACATATTGCAAACGGTCATCCGTTCTTCCATCGTCATTTGCTCAAAGGTCGTACCAGCATATTCATAGGCATAGCCAACGCCTCCTTTGACCCCGAGCTTGCGGATAATATGTAAAATCACATCCTTGGCATAGACTCCGGGACGCAGTTGGCCGTTAACTTCAATGCGACGTACCTTGAGTTTGTTCATGGCCAGAGTTTGCGAGGCAAGAACATCGCGAACCTGACTGGTGCCAATGCCAAAGGAAATCGCGCCAAACGCGCCGTGGGTGGAGGTGTGGCTATCCCCGCAGGCGATGGTCATTCCCGGCTGTGTCAGTCCCTGTTCTGGGGCGATAACGTGAACAATCCCTTGACGGCCGGACCCGACATTGTTGAAGCGAATGCCATATTGCTTGCAGTTGTCCTCAAGGGCTTGAATCATCTCTTCGGCGAGGACATCGCTGAAGGGACGAGCCTGGTTTTCGGTGGGGACGATATGATCCACTGTCGCCAGGGTGCGTTCCGGGAAAGGAACCGTGAGATCCCGTTCCCGTAACATAGCAAACGCTTGAGGGCTGGTCACTTCGTGAATTAGATGTAGCCCGATAAATAATTGTGTTTGTCCTGACGGCAACGTACCAACGCGGTGCGTTTGCCAGACTTTATCGAATAGTGTTCCCTTACTCATTACGGGCAGCGTTTTTGTGTTAGGCGTAGTGTTTAATACTACCGTAAATCTTCAGCAAATTGAAAACAAAAAACCCCCGATCTGATTTTCAGATCGGGGGTTTAGGGCGGTCGGCTAAGGGTCAGCCAAAACCGTTAGAGATCGGGGGCGGCGATCGCCGTGGCAACGGTCGGCGTTTCAGCGCTGGCCGACTGAAGCACCGGGGACTTGAGGACCGCATCATTGGCCAAGGTAAACAGAGGATTTGAGAGAATCCCCGCCACCGAGGTAAAAATTAAGGCCACCACTAATCCCACCTGTAGAGGACGCATTCCGGGCAAATTCCAGCGTACCTCGGGATAGTTTTGCACCAGATCAGACATTTCCTGGGGTTCTTTGACGACCATCATCTTGACGACGCGGATGTAGTAGTAAATCGAGACGACACTCGTGACGAGACCGAGGAGAACCAGGCCATAGAGTCCGGCTTGCCAACCGGCCCAGAAGAGATAGATTTTGCCAAAGAAGCCGGCCAGAGGGGGAATCCCACCGAGGGACAATAGGCAAATGCTTAAGCCTAGGGTGAGTAGGGGATCTTTGTGATAGAGACCGGCATAGTCACTAATGCGATCGCTGCCTGTCCGCAGAGAGAAGAGAATCACACAGGTGAACGCTCCCAGGTTCATGAACAGGTAGACCATGAGATAGAACATCATACTGGCATAGCCGGCATCAGTTCCCGCGAGAAGACCAATGGTGACGAACCCGGCCTGAGCGATGGAGGAGTAGGCCAGCATCCGTTTCATGCTGGTTTGGGCTAGGGCAACGACGTTCCCGAGGACCAGACTGAGGATGGCCAGGGCCGTGAAGACAAAGTGCCATTGAGCGGTCATTGAGCCAAAGGCGGTCACCAACAGACGGATGGCGATCGCAAAACCAGCGGCTTTCGAGCCAACCGAGAGAAAGGCCACCACGGGTGTGGGCGACCCTTCATAGACATCGGGAGTCCATTGGTGGAAGGGAACCGCTGAGATTTTGAAGGCGATGCCGGTAATGATGAAGACCAGGGCGATGGCCAGGCCAATGGCTTGACTATCGGGGCTATTGGCCACCGTACTGGCAATTTCGTCGAGTTGAGTTTGACCGCCCGAGAGTCCATAGAGAAGGGACACTCCATAGAGAAAGACAGCGGAACTCGACGCACCAATCAGCAAGTATTTTAGGGCCGCTTCATTGGAGCGGGTATCCCGTTTCATATAGCCCGTCAGTAGATACGAGGAAATACTGAGGGTTTCGAGGGCGACGAACACCGTGACCAGTTCATTGGCCCCGGCCAGAAACATCCCGCCGAGGGTGGCTGTCATGAGAATGGCTAAAAACTCAGCCAAGGAGGTGCCACTTTGTTCGACATAGCGGACTGACATGAGAATCGTCACGGCAGTCGACAGGGCAATAATGCCCCGAAACACCAAACTGAGGGGATCACTATTGAACGCACCGAGGAACCCTAAGGGCATGGGGTTATCCCATTGCAGGATCAGGGCGGCTACGGCGGCTAATAGTCCGAAGATCCCTAGATAGGGCGTCCATTTTGCCGATTTACGGCCGCTGATGAGATCAACAATGAGGACAAGGAGGAGGGTTGTCAGAACGATGCCCTCTGGCAAAATCGTCTCAGCATTCAACTGAGAGGCAAGGTTGGCAACATCCATAGACGTTTAAGCTTAAGGTTTGTTTATTAACAGTATCGTCCCACACAGACCCGCAACTGAACAGTCTGGGAGGGAGGATGAACCTCTCTGGACTAGAGCGGTTTGGGTCTGGACTTGGGTTGGGGGAGGGCGACTCCCCGTTGATTGTATCTCAGGGAACAGTTAACGGGGAATAGGTCTTTAGGGGGAATGAGTCAGCGGTGGGGTAAGCCTGGGGGGCAAAATCCATGCCAAGATATAGACTAGCCCTCACCCTCTTGATGGACTGCCCTCATGGACTGGACGACTCCCCTAAATGTGCAACAACTGGACTTTGTCACGCGCTTACAAGAACTCAGACGTTGCCCAAATTCCTCGCCACTTCTGAGTCATGATTGTCCAGGAGTTTGGTCAGAACAGGTTAAAATTCATGGCGATCGCCTTTTGCCGATTCGCAATCATTGTCGCCAACGAATTTTAAAATCTGATCCCATCATTCCCGTCCGTGATCTTTGGCAACAGTACCTCTTGGAAGGATTAGCGGCTACAACTGTCGGCTTGATCTGGCCCCATCAGTTGCGGCCCGCTGGGGAGGATACGGATCAGTTTTATTGGCTTGAGGATGCCTCGGGAGACTCAGCAACGGGGTTGCGGGTTCAGGTGATGGCCGTGGCGGGGGCGGACATCGCCGAGGTGTCCCCACCGCTTAACCCAAACGAGAGTGATCTTGTCATTTGGGTTTGGGTCGAAGAGTCTCTCGATGATGCTTATCAGGACTATCATCCGATTATTCTCGGATTTCTGCCGAGCGATCGCCTGACGCCCCAAGATACAGTTAGTCTCGATCAACTTTGGTATGGGGGAGGATTACGAGGCTACGTCGAGGCCAACACATCACGACAAATTCACCAATCCGAAGCCTGGCTGCGTCCACTGATGGGAAGTTCTAATTGTGCTTACCCCTTAGCGATCGCCGCCGATGGCAAAACGGTAGCCAGTACCAGCTATGATGGCAGTCTTAAACTCTGGCGCTTAAGCGAACCTCAACTTCAAGATGCCCTGGGGGGACGAAGCTGGTCCACAGCACCCTCAACTCCGGGTTCAGCGGGACAAACCCTCTCGACGCGAGATGCTGATAGTATTTACCACTGTTGTCACTCTGGGAATGGTCAACTGCTGCGATCGCTGCCGGGCCTTCGCAGTGGCGTGACCGCTGTGCTACTCGATTTTCCCGGAGAACAACTCATTTGCGGGAGCCAGGGCGGTAAAATCGAAATTTGGCAAGTCGAAAGCGGTGAAAAACAACATTCATTTACCGCCCATGAGGGCGGAATCCGCTTTTTAGCCATTTCCGCCTCAGGAACCCTCTTTGCCAGTGCTGGCAGCGATCGCCAGATTCGAGTTTGGCAATGGCGCGATCGCACCCTCACCCGCCTGTTTTCTCAGATTCGCGATGGAATTTCGAGTATTACCCTCTCCCCCGATGGGTCCCAGGTTGGCTGTGGCTTCCAGAATGGACACATTGAGGTTTGGTCTGTGGCCAACGGTGAAAGCTTCTATCGTCTTAAGGCCCATTTCGGTCCGGTGCGATCGCTGTCCCTGAGTGACGATGGCACTTCCCTCGCCAGTAGCAGCGTCGAACGCACCCTCAAACTCTGGAAAACCGACACCGGACATCTCGACGGCTTACGCACCGGCCATGCTGATCCCCTAATTTCCGTCTCTCCCAATGCCGATGGCTGTTGGATTGATATCAGTTTATTTCAGGCCGATCCCGCCAGTTGGGCCTCCCGGTAAGAGGGCTTACTGTTCCCATTACCACAACTATATAATTTTGTCAACCCAAATTTTGAGAGTGAATCGCTTACATCTTCCATTTCTGCCGCTAGATTTTTTGCTGAGCCGATTGGGCTAAGGTAAGAAACGGACGTTATACCTATTGCGAGAATGAGACGCCATGAACCTCCCAAAAACCTCCCCATCACCGCAATCCGAGTTGTGATTTCCGGACAAGTCCAAGGCGTTGGCTTTCGCTATTCAACCCAACAGCAGGCCGTACAACTTGGCGTATCCGGCTGGGTGCGTAACCGACGCAATGGAACCGTAGAAGCCCTGTTTGAAGGAGATCCCACCTCAGTACAAAACGCCGTTGCCTGGTGTCATCATGGGCCAGCCTCCGCGCAAGTTGAGACCGTCGAAACTTGCCGAGAAACACCGCAACAATTATCGGACTTTGCAATTCGGCCAACGGTCTAATTGCGGATCTTAGATAGGGGAATTTGTCAACCCCTGACTGTGCGACTTGTGAATCTTCCATTAGGCTAGAAGAAGAGGTGAGCGTTCAGACGTATCGTAGACCCTCACCCATTGCCAGATTCACTTGTCATCACTGTCACTCTACCGTTCATGGCTTCCCTTGCCCGTAAGAACCTACTCGAAGACATTCCCCGCTTCCTCATCGCCCAAGCGGGAATCGTCTTTGCTGTCACCTTAGTGACCGTTCAAATTGGCATTTTTCGCGGGTTTCTCAAGTCAACCGCCTTAGTTCCCGAAGAATCCGCCGCCGACATTTGGGTCTCCTCGGCCGAGATGGTCTATTTCGAGTTGACCCCCTCCCTTCCCGTAGAACTTTTGTTTCTGGCCCGAGAGGTCGAGGGAGTTGACCTGGCCGAACCCTTGCTTCTCCCCCCAGGACAGTGGAAGGGGCCAGGCGGCACAATTGCCCCGTTACGACTGATTGGCTTCGACCCTGGAGGCGAACTCTTTTCCCCTTGGCATCTTAGCCAGGGGAGCGTTGCGGAGTTACAAACTCCCTATAGGATTATTGTCGATGACTCCCAACTCGACGCTCTGAACCTGCAAGGCCTCGGGGATGAGGGAACCATCAATTCCTTGCCCGCCACCCTAGTGGGCATCACGGAAGGAACCCAATCCATCGCCTCAAGCGTATTTGTTTTTACATCCCTCGAAACCGCCAACACCTATGCTACTACTGGAATTGGCACTTCTGTAAATTGCCAAGTGGATGGGGAGGGCAACATTAGATGTGATAACCGGTATCAGCGAAACCTCAGTGCCTTCTCCGAGTCCGTTGAGCCTCCACCTACCCCGTCGCCTCTAAGACGCTCAGATGTGTTAACTCATATTCTGATTCGGGCCGAAGCAGGTACGGATTTACAGGAGTTGAAACAACGACTCAATGAGGCTCTTCCGGGAACCCAAGCCTTCACGCGTCAGGAATTGGCGCAGCGAACCCGTAACTATTGGCAAAGCCGAACGGGAATCGGTTTTGTGTTAGGCTTTGGGGCTGGACTGGGTGTTGTGGTGGGAATTGCCATTGTTGGACAGATTCTCTACTCCTCTGTTTCCGATCGCCTGAAAGAGTTTGGCACTCTCAAGGCTATGGGAGCGTCCGATTGGGTGCTTTATCGGGTCATTATCGAGCAAGCACTCTGGATGGCGGTTTTAGGCTATCTTCCAGGCATGGCACTCTGTCTAGGGTTATCTCACTGGGTTAGCACGGGGATGGGGATCATTATTTTGATTACCCCAGCCTCAGCGGCGGGGATTTTTCTGTTGACGACGGTGATGTGTGTCGGATCTGGCTTTTTTGCAATTCAGAAAGTGACGCGAGTTGATCCGGCCATCGTCTTTAAAGCTTAGACAAGTTAAAGCTTAGATAAGTTAAAGCTTAGACAAAATTTGGGCGCGATCGCTTGAACTCTCGAAAAAATCAGTTAATGATGAAGCTACTTTTCGTCGGTTTCGCTTATTGAAGTCCCCTCATCGCTCAGGGATCTCTCACATCGTAATTTGTGTTCTGCCTAGAAGCTTGTATTTATGATTGTCTCCCCTTTCAAACTCCCGGTGTCTACTCAGCGTTCGACTCAGGATTCCTGTCCAGCCTCACCTTTGGTGAATCCCGTTCCCAAAGAACGGATGGCGGTGGCGGCCACAGATGTGGAAATGTCCTATCTGACTGGCCAGAAGCGGACTCAGATTCTCAAACAGGTCAATCTCACCATCGAGCGAGGTCAGGTTCGTTTACTCATGGGACCGTCGGGTTCGGGAAAAACCACCCTCTTATCAATCCTCGCCGGCCTACTCGCGCCCACGGCGGGGTCTGTCTGTCTTTTAGGTGAGAACATCACAGGGATGTCCCGGCAACAGTTGTCTCAGTTTCGCCTCAATCATTTAGGGTTTATTTTCCAAGGCTTTAATCTGTTTCCGGCCCTGACGGCGGCGGAAAATGTGGAGTTGGCGCTGAATTTGCAAGGGATTCGTGGTCGTAATGCCCGCCAATCGGCTCAGGAAATGCTCGATCGCGTGGGTTTGGGGGATAAAGGTCAAAATCGTCCCCGAGACCTGTCTGGGGGGCAAAAACAGCGGGTGGCGATCGCCCGGGCCTTGGTGACGCGACCGGAGATTGTCATGGCCGATGAGCCGACGGCAGCCTTAGACTCCAAGAGTGGCCATGCGGTGATGGAATTGTTGCGGCGTTTGGCCATCGATGAGGATGTCACCGTTCTAATGGTCACCCATGATCCCCGCATTTTAGATGTAGCGGACTCAGTGACCTATCTCGAAGATGGAGAAATTCGCCCGAACTAGGCTGTCACGTCAAGCTTTGATGACTGACCATTGGCTCACTGGGGCCAAGGCTGTCCAACTGAGAAATCGCCCGAGGGGTTTGGCCCGTTGAATGGCAATGCGGGTTAAGCTGCCACCCCATTGTTGCTGGGCCGCGAACAGCTTTTGTTCCCCCTCAACGGTGACGGCGTTGGCCACGAGGCGACCTCCTGGGGGTAAGGCCTGCCAACAGGTGTCGAGGAGATCTCGGGTCGTCAGTCCCCCGCCAATAAAGATGCTGTGGGGTTGAGGTAAGTCTCGCAAGGCCCCTGGAGCCTGACCGCTGATAATCTCTAACTGGGGAACCCCTAAGGCGGCGGCGTTGTCGGCGAGGTACCCGAGTCGTTGGGGATGCTGTTCGATGGCGATGGCCTGACAGCGGCGATCGCTCCTAAGCCATTCAATACTAATCGAACCACAGCCGGCCCCCACATCCCACAGTCGTTGTCCCGGTTGCGGGGCCAGGCTAGAGAGGGTCACGCAACGGACTTCTCGTTTCGTCAGTTGTCCGTCGTGATGATAGGCGCTATCAGGGAGTCCTGGACTACGATGGTGGCCACTCTGGCCACAACAGTCAATGGCGATGGTGTTTAAGTCCGCCAACTCTCTTGGACTCTCTCCTGGATTCCAGGTGGCGGCTTGGCCCTGAATGAGCCGTTCCTGGGGGCCGCCGAGTCGTTCTAAAACCGTCATTTGACTTTGGCCAAATCCCGCCGCTGTCAGTTGTTGAGCAACTAAAGCCGGGGTATGGCGATCGCCGCTGAGGACTAACAGACGCAATCCTGGATAGAGATAGCCTTGTAACAGGGCCGGGTCCCGTCCACAGAGGCTGAGAGTATCCACCTCCGTCAAAGACCAACCCAAGCGGCTACAGGCGAGGCTAAAAGCGGAGGGAGCGGGAATAATCGTCATTTCCCTGAGGGGAATTTGACGAGCGAGAGTCGCCCCGATGCCGTACCACATGGGGTCCCCGGTGGCGAGAACACAGACCCGCTGGCCGCGACGCTCTTGGATGGCGTTGAGGGTGGTTTGTAGAGGCGAGGTCCAGGCGAGGGTTTCACGGGGGTCATTGTCGGCTAAAACCGCGAGATGGCGGCGCCCCCCGACGATAACTTGAGCTTGGTCGAGGAGCGATCGCGCCACGGCACTTAAGCCCATTAAGCCATCGTCGCCAATACCAATCACAGATAACCATTTGTCCTGGCCGGTCATTGAATGCACCATCTCTGCTGAGTTGTCTTCATCACGTTAGCGTCTCACCACCGTCTCAACGATGGTTTCCCTATGCTACAGTGGTGAGATTGATTGTTGGGAAACTCCGGTGAGAGTCCGGGACTGTGCCGCAACTGTAATGGGGTGAACTGGGATCTTGTCTTGTACCCACAAGTCAGAACACCAACATCAAGCCGGATCAAGTTCGGTCATTGTCGCTTCTCTGCGTCGCACAGAGACGGAAACTCATTGTGAATTGGATCATTGACGCAAATCCCTGTCCAGGGGTGTTTTATGGAACCCCGGCCCAGGATGGATTTTTACTTCGGATTCGGACCCCAGGTGGGCAACTAAACTTGTCCCAAGGACGGGCGATCGCTCGTTGGATGGAGGCTTGGGGCTGCGATCGCCTACAGGTCACGAATCGCGCTAATCTACAACTGCGATCGCTCGGACAGGCCCCGAGTCCTGAAATCTTCACGGAACTCAAAACCCTCGGTTTAGCCGCTGCCATCCCGCACGTGGATCAACTGCGCAACATTATGGCCAGTCCCACCGCTGGGATTGATGCTCACGAACTCCTCGATACTCGTCCCTGGGTGCAAGCCTTAGATAACTATATTCAACAGCACCGCCAGTTAGAGGCTCTGCCCGCTAAGTTTAGCATTGGTATCGATGGCGGGGCTTCGGTGGCGATCGGCACTCGCTCGCCGTTGGCTTGGGAACATCGCTATAACGAGATTCAATTGTCGGTTGTGGCCGCCGATGGTTCAAAAGGAGATTCGTCCCATTTGGTTCATCTAGCCTTGGGGGCCGGGAAACAGCTTCATGAGACTCGATGTTTGATTCCCCCAGATAGGGTTGTTGAGGCGATCGCCGCGTTGACTCAAGCCTATCTCGATTATCTCAGTCAAGCCGAACCGCACCCCAAGCCAGGGCGCAAACGGCGTATGACCCATCTTTTGGCCGATTGGGGGCTGGAGCGTTATTTACAGCAGGCGACGAGTTATCGGCCTGATGCCTTCGTGCCGGGACAACAGGTGCGCCTAGCCCCCAGTGCCGGTGCAGCTCATTTGGGGGTCCATGGTCAACGTCAACCGGGTTTAGCCTATATTGGCGTGGATTTGCCTTTGGGACAGTTGACGCTGGCACAGTTACAGGGGGTTCTGGAGGTCGTCGAACAGGTTGGGCC
This sequence comes from uncultured Phormidium sp., assembly GCA_964644215.1. GTDB lineage: Bacteria > Cyanobacteriota > Cyanobacteriia > Cyanobacteriales > Geitlerinemataceae > Sodalinema. Next base: position 12,500 of record CAZXWM010000004.1, on the reverse strand, counting down.
TGGACCGTTGCGGTTAACCCCTTGGCAGAGCTTGATTGTGGCGAATATCGCGGAAGATCAGGTCGAGAGGGTGTTGCAGCAGTTGCAGGAACTGGGGTTGTCAGGGGAGGTTCCCGATTTGGCGATCGCCGCCTGTGCCGGGAAACCCGGCTGTGCGGCGGCGGCGACGGCCACGCAAACTGATGCGCGGCGTCTCCTGGCTGAACTACCACAACAGATTGGACAACAGATTGGACTAGAAACCCCCGTCAACATCCATCTCACCGGCTGTCCCAAATCTTGCGCTCAACCGGGTAGCGCGGAGATCACCCTGTTGGGAACCGCCCAGGATACCTATCACCTGTATCTCGGCGATGGCCAGGATTCTTGGACTTATGATCTCGGTTCGGTGACGGTTGGAGACCTCTCGCCGCTACTGTCGAGCCTCCTAACACGCTATCAGCAGCAACGTCGTAGTCCCGACGAATCCTTCACGACTTGGTTGCGGCGATCTGATCAGGCTGGAGTTCGGCTTCAGGAGTGGTTGTCATGATCGACTATATCCGGGATGGTCAGGACATCTATAAACAATCCTTTGCTACAATTCGCGCTGAGGCGGCGTTAGAGACGTTGCCCGCCGATTTGGCTCATGTTGCCGTTCGCTTGATTCACGCCTGTGGAATGACCGATATTGTGGCGGATTTGGCAGCATCTGAGGGGGCGGTGCAGGCAGGACGAGAGGCGTTACGTCGGGGTGCGCCGATTTTGTGCGACTCGCAGATGGTGGCTCATGGGGTGACTCGCGCCCGGCTACCGGCGGCTAACCAGGTAATTTGTACTCTACGAGAGCCACAAGTTCCTGAACTGGCCCAGGAGATTGGCAACACGCGATCGGCGGCGGCGTTGGAGTTATGGACCCCCTATTTGTCTGGTTCGGTGGTGGTGATTGGCAATGCACCGACGGCGTTGTTTTATTTGTTGGAATTGTTGGAGAAAGGGGTTGAGAAACCGGCCCTGATTTTGGGCTTTCCGGTGGGCTTTGTGGGGGCGGCTGAGTCGAAAGCCGAGCTGGCTCGGGGAGAGTTTGGGGTTCCCTTTATTACGTTACAAGGACGACGGGGTGGCAGTGCGATCGCCGCCGCTGCTGTGAATGCACTCGCGAAGGAGAACGAATTATGACCGAGGTGGGACGACTGTATGGATTGGGAATTGGCCCCGGTGATCCAGAATTATTAACGTTAAAAGCCCATCGAATTTTAACGTCAGTTCCGGTGATTGCCTATCCAACTTTGGAAAATGGCAAGGCGTTGGCGCGGGCAATTGTGGCTGATTTTATTCGCCCGGAACAGCAGGAAATTCCTATGCCGTTACCATTTAGTGTGCGGCGATCGTCTCAACCCTATTATGATTTAGGTGCGGAAAAAATTGCTGAACAACTTAGTTTGGGTCGGGATGTTGCGGTTTTATGTGAAGGGGAACCGATGCTCTATGGCAGTTTTATGTATTTGTTTCAACGACTCGCGCCGCGCTTTCCCACTGAGGTGGTTCCGGGCATTTCTTCGACCTTTGCTAGTGCGGCCATGTTAGGCGTTCCGATTACTTTCCGCAACGATGTTTTGAGTATTATGCCGGCGACGTTGGAGGCGGACCAATTGCGCGATCGCCTGGCGGGAGTTGATGCCGCAGTTATCATTAAACTAGGGCGACATTTTGCCAAAGTTCGAGAGATTTTAGGGGAATTAGGACTTCTAGAACGAGCGCTCTATATCGAGCGAGCCACCCAACCAACCCAGCGAATTATCCCCATCCAAGAACTGGACCCAGAGGAGGCGACCTACTGGGCCTTAATTCTGATTCCCAGTCAGACGCAACCGAGTTAAGCCGAGGTGGGGTCACTCTGGTGAGTCGCTAACCACTGTTCTAGGTCAGACATCCCGGAAAAATCCAGTAAAGCCTCAAACAGGGAGTCTCGTTGTTCGATAGACAGGGATTTCAGTTGCCGCTGTTGGTCTGTAGACAGGTCTCCACAGCGACGGCTGAGTAGCCGCATGAGGACATCCATCTGACCTTCCTCGCGACCGAGACCAAAGACCTCTTTATAGAAGACGGTATCTTCGAGGTCAACGTCACTGATATGTAGCATCTGCCGTATCTCCTTACTGCTCAACGTGGGAAACTTACTTAACATTATAGTTTCGACCAAATCTAGTTGTTGGCGAAACTCGTTTGAGGTGAGGCTGTTCTGCAATAATTGCTCAGCCGTGGTGATAGCTTGTTCGGGTGACAAGACCAATAGACGTAGTAGTTGCAAGTTGGGACTTAAGTCTTGCAGCGGGATCAGGTCTTCGAGATAGAAACGTTGTACTTGATTGTCGAAGAGCGTTTCATAGGGAAGTTCATAGCCAAAATTGAGGCTACGACGAGGGAACAGTAAAAGTCCTCGCCATTGTTGTCTGATCTGGTACTGTTCGAGATAGAGAAAAATTTGGCTGAAAAAACGACCATAGAAGCGGTCATCTTTCTGCATTTGCGCTTCGAGGAAGACCAAGGGGTGGTGGGGGTCGTCTCCTCTGGGGGTTAGGAGTCCATCGAGGCGGCGTTCTCGTTCTTTGAGGACTGGAGCGCTATAGTCGAAGTGACAGTCTGCGGGAACGCCGGGAACTAACTCAGAAATCAATTCCGGTTTTTGCAGAAAGATGCGATAAAACAGTTTGTCGGTTTTCATGGGTTGTTCAGGGTTGAGGGGGATTTTCGAGTGATTTCAAGCTGAGTCGATCGCTCTCTCATACCGTTCTCGGTTAACGGCTAACGACTCGGCTAAATCCACAATTGGCTTGGGATAATCTTGGCCAGAATTGACTCCGTATTTTTGTAACTCTCCCGCTTTGAGACGATAGATCTGATGGATGCGATCGCCGGGAACAGCGACTAATTCGGGGAGCCAATGTTTGACATACTCTCCGTTGGGGTCATAGTCTTGCGACTGTTTGGGGATATTAAAATAACGGAAGCCTCGCGCATCATTGCCAACACCAGCGGTATAACTCCAATTTCCCCAATTGCTACAGGGGTCATAATCAATCAACAATGACTCAAACCATTCGGCTCCCATGCGCCAATCAAGTCCTAAATTTTTGGTCAAGAAACTGGCGACATTTTGTCGGCCGCGATTGGACATAAACCCGGTTGCGGCTAATTCTCGCATATTGGCATCAACGAGGGGATATCCAGTCATTCCTAAGCGCCAAGAGTCGAATAATTGCCAATCCTGTTGCCAGTCAATGAGACGTCCTTGTAATCCGGATTTATAGAAGAGGCGATCGCCATATTTGGCAGCAATAAAGCGAAAATAATCTCGCCAGAGTAGTTCAAAGACTAACCAATAGGTGGACTGATTGGCCACTCGTTCCTGTTCATATCGCTGCACTTCGGCAACAATCGAGCGGGGTGAAAGACATCCTAAGGCTAACCAAGGCGAGAACTTTGAGGAATAATCAGCTCCCAACATTCCGTTACGGGTGAGTTTATAGTGTCGCAGACAATCGCCAGTCCATATATAGTCTTGTAATCGCTGTATTCCGGCGGATTCGCCACCTTGGAACGCCAAAACGCCTCGTGAGTCGGTTTGGGGGGAGTCAACGCCTAAGCTGGCTAGGCTGGGAAGTTCCCCGACATCCATCTCAAGAAGGGGTGGAAACTGCGTGAACAGAGGTGCGGGAGGGGGGATTGAGGCAGATTTCTCGACGGCTTTACGGAATTGGGTAAAGACATCTGGAAGCTGCTCAATGGGGAAGGGGAGCTGACTGGGGTGGTATAAGCTGGCTCCCCAATGGCTTTGGATTTGGGTTCCTAATGGCTGTAAGGCTTGACGCAGTGCTTGTTCAACCTGTTGTTCTTCGCGGGTGACTTCGGTTTCAAACCAAACTTGGTTAATGTTGAGGGTTTTGACGAGTTCGGGGATGATGTGTTCGGGGTTTCCCTGGCGAATGACTAAGTCACTTCCCCGCTGACGTAAATTCTTGCGTAAGTTGGCGACGGATTCTCGGAGAAATTGGCTACGATAGGCTCCGGTTTTGGCAAAGCCGAAGGCAGTTTTGGCAAATTCACGGGGGTCGAAACAGTAGAGGGGAATCAGTTGAGATTGGGAGGGTTGTAGCTGTTGAAGATCGCGGCGATCGCGCAGTCGTAGGTTGTGGCGATGCCAAATTAGAATTCGTTGCATGGTGTGATTTTAGATAGTCCTTAATCTTGAGTTGAGTCTAGTTTGGCTAAGTCATGAGTTGTTTGGTTGGGGTTAGAGATAGAGAAAGAGGTTTAAGCCGGGGATGGTTCGGGATAATGTCCAAAATAATAGGCTAATGTATAAAATTCCCAGTCCCCATTGATACCAGGCTAAGGCGGTAATTAAGCCGGGTATATGTTGGTCGCGCAGGCGGATATCGTTAAAGCCAAATTTGAGTAAATTGTTGAGGCTAAAGTCATAGTAGTTGAGCCAACCCCAACGGCGATCGCTCAAAATGGGTTCAAAGCGATCGCGGAAGAAGGGAAACCTCGGCATAATTGGTAAACGACTGATCATTAGCCGCAATTCTCGAAAAGCGCCATCTTCAACGAAATAGGAAATGTTCATTAAATCATGGTAGCGTCCTTGTTGATAGATGCGAAGGGTTAAAAGACCGGGAACTGGAAACATCACAACGCCTAAGCAGGCGAATGTTAGCCAAGGTTGCGGGGAACTCTGGACGATCGCTAGGATTCCTAATGCAGACAATACTCCCGTTGTTGTTCCCATACAGGTCATTTCAAATACATTCGGTAAAATGGGTTGGGGACGGTGGCGACGATAGCGGTCAATCAGCCAAAATAGACAGCCGAAATAGGCGATGGCGATCGCACCTACACCCATCATTAAGGCGAAGCTAGTTCCATAGCGGCTTAATGCCAGTAATAGGGTGACAAATAGCAGTTTACCACAGAGATAAGCTCGGGCTTTCCAGGTTATTGGGGGAGCCGCAATGAGGCGATCGCGAACTTTGGTGTAGGTATTCAAAGAGACGCTTTCTAGGGTCAACATTTCACTTAAATTCGAAAATAGCTGCTCTTGACGGTGTTTGACGAGTTCGGAAATTTGCGTTTGAGAAAACCCAATTTGTCGTAAGGTTTCGCGAGAGGCGGTATTTACATTGCTGGCAAAGACTCGTTTAAATAAATCTCGCTGAACCAGCAAAACTCGTTTATAATTAACTTGATTGGCATCCTCAATTTGCTCCAACTCGCGAAAGTTACGCACTAGGTTAATTAACAGGTTTTCATTGCCCTGCAAGCTGGGAATTGATAGGACTTTACCAATGTTGCCGGGATTACCAATTAATTGAGCTTCGCTGGCATCAAAGGTTAGGTCAGAGATGTTAATATAGGCAGCTGCGGTAAACTTAGCATCGCTGAAATCGAGGATTTTTTGAAAACTCGCTTCCCGGAGATTTACGGCGTTGATAAATTGGGCATCTCGAAAGCTGAAACGGTCAAGAATGAGGGCATTGGTGAGGTAAAGTGGTTGAACAAACTTCGTTTTAGCAAAATCGGCGCGACTGTTCCAAGTGGTTTGGGAAAAATCGGCGGTTTTAATAAATTTGCTGGCTTCAAAGTTGGCAACGGTATTGAATCGACTTTTACGGAAATTTACGGAACCTTCAAAAGTTGCGCCTGTGAAGTCTGTTTCTCCCGAAAACTTAGCGCTTATCCAACTTGAATTGGTAAAAAAAATGCTGTTATGAAACGAAATTGAGTCTAGGAATTGAGCTTGATTAAAATTGAAGTTCTGGCTGAATCGAGATTCGAGTCCCTGCACTGACTTCTCGAAGACGGCTCCTTGGGCCTCAATCCCACTCAAAAAAAAGGTGTTACTCCAATCGACTTGGTTAAAAAAGTGGGTTTTGTTGAGGTTGAGTTGACCGCGAAAAATACGAACTTTAAAATCGCGATGGTTGGATTTTGTAGAGCTGGATAAAACGGTGGTTGAGAGTTGTTTTAACTGGGAGCGACGGCGGCGATCGCGATCAAGTTGTTTACGCTCATGTTCCGATAACAATAAAGAGAGCTGTTGTCCATAGAGTGGGACATCTAAACTCAAGGGTTGAATCCTAAAAACTCCTTGAAGTTGAGATCCACTTAAATCTAAAGCTGGAACCGGATCAGTGGTGTTGAGATGCTGTTGTAATTGCTCATAAAAGTAGTCAGAGAATGGCTCACCGCTCTCGAGTTTATAACTCGGACGTAAATCAATAGTTAGATTGGTTAAATCAAGAGTAGATTGTCGCCCATCAGGTTCAACGGCGTTGAGGCGTTCGTGTAAGATAGACTCCGTCAGCAGTGGGGGGTCTATCCCCTCAGCCGTAACTGGGGGCGTGATCAGCAGCAATCCTATGTAAATTAGCCCGATGAGGACTGAAATCCAGGAGAGCGATCGCCCCAACGGGCGCGTCAAGATGGGACGATAGAAACTAGGCCGGTAAAATAGCCCTAGCAGCTCATATAAAAAACTCATGTCAGTACAAACCCCAGATTGGGTTAAGCACGCCGTATTCTACCAAATCTTCCCCGATCGCTTCGCCAAACGCGATGATTCCCCAGGACAAGTCTCGACAAATCCCAAACAGTTTGAACCCTGGAGTGATCCTCCCACGCCCCAAGGCTATAAAGGAGGCAATCTCTGGGGTGTCATCGATCAGTTAGACTATCTCCAAGATTTGGGGATTACAGCGATTTATCTCACGCCGATTTTTCAATCGGCCTGTAACCATCGCTATCACACCCATGATTACTATCAAATTGACCCCATTCTCGGGGGAAATGAGGCCTTCGCCGCTTTGCTCGATCGCGCCCATGA
>CAZXWM010000004.1:369-5625 GCA_964644215.1 uncultured Phormidium sp. | reverse complement strand
CATGAACGAGAGATTAAGGTGGTCATTGATGGTGTTTTCAACCATGCGAGTCGGGGCTTTTACTTCTTCAACGATATTCTCGAAAATGGCCCCTATTCCCCCTGGTTAGATTGGTTTCGCATTGAAAAATGGCCCCTAAGCGCCTATGACGGCAATCTCCCGGCTAATTACGTCAGTTGGGTGGGCAATCGCGCCTTGCCGCAATTTAACCACGATAACCCCGATGTCCGCGAATATATCATGCAGGTGGGAGAGCATTGGATTCGCCAAGGGATCGATGGTTGGCGTTTAGATGTTCCCTTTGAAGTGAAAACTCCTGGTTTCTGGGTGGAGTTTCGCGATCGCATCAAAGCCTTGAACCCCGAGGCCTATATCGTGGGAGAAGTCTGGAAAGATGCGGGCCGATGGCTCGATGGAACCCAGTTTGATGCGGTGATGAACTACGAGTTCACTGGGCCGACGATCGCCTATGTGGCCGGCGATCGCGTGGTGCGAGACTTGGTGGAATTTCATGATTATGACCCCTATCCGGCCCTCAACGCCGAGGAGTATGGCCAGAAAATCCAAGAACTCCTCGATCTCTATCCCTGGGAGATTCAACTGGCCCAACTGAACCTCCTCGATAGTCACGATACGCCGCGTATGCTGACTCTGGCCAGCGAAGATATCCCCAGTTTCAAGCTGGCGGCTCTGCTGAAGATGACCTTTCCCGGCGCAGCCTGTATTTACTATGGTGATGAAGTGGGCCTAAACGGCGGTCATGATCCCGATTGTCGTAAAACCTTTCCTGATTCCCAACAGTGGAACCGTGATCTCTATCAGATGTATCGTCAACTGATCGCCTTGCGCCATCAATATCCCGCTCTGAGAACTGGCCATTATGAGATTTTGTTAGCCCAGGATAGCCTTTATGCTTTCCTACGCAATCTCCCTGGGGCTGACGATGTGATCGTAGCTGTCAATGCGGGAGATGAGCCTGAGCAACTTAACCTAGAAACCCTATCTTCAACTCCCAAAGGCTTACAGTTGAAGTATGGAGAGGCGTCGATCGCCAAGAGTCTCACCAGTGACGGAACCTTGATCTCGTTTGAGTTACCGCCTCGTTCGGGCTGTATCTTAGCCAGTCGGTGAGAGAGGCGAGGGAACGGGGAGAGGAAATTTGAAACCGATTCCCTGGTCTTTCGTCAACAGTAATAAAGCTCACGTCTGGACGAGACGTTCTGGGCGGAGGGGCAGTTGTAGCGATCTTCCTCTCGCTTCTGTGTAAAATTGCTAGACTACCAACATTCATAATCGAGGTGACGGCTCCCGCTTGAGGGGAAGGTCGTTAGCTGGTGCATTTCGAGTCAATTTCTGGTCAACACTTAATCTGTATGTCTGAGGCGTCCCAACTTCACTCTACCCCGGTTCACCCTAGCACCGGGCCATCGACTCTCTGGCAACGGCTACGACAAACCGTGCTACAGCCGAACTTGTTGGCGATCGCCATTTCCGTGGGCCTTCATGGGGCCGTAGCGGCCGCTTTGCCGTTCATTGGCTTAAATCAAGAGTCTCAGGGCGATCGCATCCTCGATAGTAACGTTGTCGAACTCACCTCGGAAGAACTGGCCCAATTCGCTCCCGCTGCGACTCAGGAATTTGGGGCCGGGGCCTCGGGGTTTGACTTTGAGCAGAACTCTGACTCAACTGTGCCGCCGTCACTCTCGAATCGTTCGAGCTTTCCGCCTCCCCCACCAGCGGATGATTCAACACAAACCCGAGATTCGATTCAAGATCGCTGGAGTAGCTGGGAAGATCAGTTTACGCCTTCGCCGACCCCCCCGCCCATGAGTCAGAGTTCCGAGAGTTATACCTCTGGGAATCCGGGGACATTCTCACAAGATTACTCATCGCCAGAGTATGAGGATATCTGGCAACAGTATCAACAGCAGTCGGAGGACATCCAGCGCGATCGCAGCTATCCGGTCTCCCCATCTGACGAGACTCAGCCCGACGCTAACACCCGAACAAGCCAACAGGAACTCTTAGAAGAGAAAAAAGACCTTCCCTCTCCCGAATCCTCTCCATCTGAGTCGGATGAGGGGACGGAACAAGCTGGCATCACCCCGAGCGGAGACGGCTATCGCCCCGGTATGGCGATCGTGGGTGACTACCACGCTTGGCTGGGGCAGGTTTACGAAGCCAATCCGGGCCTCGAAGACAATACCAGTGTTTGGAGTCAACGAGATCCCCGAGTCATTGAAGGGACGTTGCCGCCGCAACCGGCCTATGAGCGTTTCCTGGGCGAGTCATTCTACGTCGGGGTTTTGGTGGCCCCCGATGGAACCGTCGATCAGCTCAATCCCCTGCCGGCCAGTCCTGATCTGCTCTTACAGCCACTCCTCGAAAACATTTTTAACAACACCCCATTCCCTGAACAGGACCAGTACCGAGCCTATTGGTTCCAGGTTAACTTTACTCCCGAAGCTGAGGCGATCGACCCCGAAGCCTCAGAACCCAGACCCTCAGAACCCGAAGCCTCAGAACCCAGACCCTCAGAACCCGAAGCCTCAGAACCTATCAGTCTCAGAACCGAGGAGGCTTTGGCCTATGTCAGCCCCCTAAATTTAGGTGAAACCGCTCAGGAGCGTTGGCTAACCTGGCTCGATACTTGGCGGGATGATTCAGATCTGTCCCTAAGCCTACCCGAAGAACCGTCAATCGTCCTAAAACGGGAACTTCCCTCATCACGACTGGCTCAACCGCAACGAGTGGTTTTTGCCATCACTCAGGATGCTGCGGGGAACCTCCTCGGAGCCAGTCCCTATCCCCTACAAGTGACCGGTGATGAGGAGTTAGATCAGTATGCCCGTCAGAGCCTGATTGAGGCCTTGGCAGAGCGAAACCTAGAGTCGTCCGTCCCCGGCCAAGTCCTGGCCGATGTCATGGTTGTGGATTTAATTCCCACAGAAGAGCCAACGGATACAGTGCAAAAATCTCCGCCGGCTGCGACGGAAGCCCCAGAAACGCCTTCAAACCCACCTCAAGGTAAAAAACGATAATTGTGTTAAAAATCCCAGTCCACTAACCTTCTCTGCCCCAATAGACCCAGATAAGAAGGCAAAAACAACTAGGGCGACCCCGGTTCGGCGATCGCTCACCGACCCAAGGTACGCCCCTACGCCTGTCCCCTCTTGCCAGAAGAGGGCGACCATAAAGGTACGCCCCTACGTCTCTTAGCAAATTTGATAGACTAGAGATAGTGCCATCTGAACCACTCTATCGGAGTTGACACCCTATGCCTCTTCAACATCTGCCCAACTCCATCCATCGTGTTCGTGCCAAACTACGAACTCTCACGAATCCCTCAATTTGGCTATCGGTTTTAGGGGTCGTGTTGATTCTCGGGGTCGCCTGGGAGTATGTTGACCGTCATGGAGTCGGGAAACTCGCTGAAGAATTTTCCCTCGATGGTTTCTCGGACAATGAGGAGGCCTCGAACTGGGAGGGAGAAGTGTCGGGTGAAGAAGCTCGGGTGGCGGCAGATATTGATAGTTCAGATGTATTGCAACAAATTATTTCACAGCAGGGAACTCCGGCACCGCTACCGACGGAGAATCCCAACGCAGACCGCCAGGAAAATATCGATCGCATCCTGGAAATCCTCGCCAATCCTGAACCGGAGATTTCCTCAGAGCAAGACGATGGTAACAGCGGCGGATCTCAGGAAACCGCCTCGGCTGGGTCAAATCCATTTCTACAAGGATTGGGGTTAGACGAGAGTGACGATGACGGCTCATCATCACAGGGCGATCGCACTCAAGAGACGGGTAACGGCTTCTTTAATGGTTTTTTTGCCCCAGCTCAGGAAACAGCGGCTACACAATCATCTCGGGAATTAACTCCCCTCGAAATGGGATTCCAACAGTTAGCTAATCCGCGAACGGGGTCTCTGGGATTGATGCAACCCCTCTCGGAGTCTCCAGAACAAGCGTCTGAGTCTGAGCAACAACGACAGGAGGCGGCGGCTAATGGTCGCGCTGGAACGGCGTCTGAGGCTGAGGCGGCTGATGGTCGAGCCACGTCGGCCGAAACGCTGCCAGCTTTTGCGATGCCGGTTCCTCCGACGGCTGGACAATTTTCTCAGCCAAATTCTGATGTTTCTACGTTTACGGGGTATCCCTATAATCCCAATGCTGTACCGGGTGAAACGCCTCAGTCTCAGACGGGAACCCCCTATGGGTCTTCAACGGGGGATGTTAATCCGGGCCTTTCGGGTAATCCGAGTAATGGCGATCGCCGTCCCACTTATGGGAACCCAGATTCGCCACAAACGGGGATGGGAAATGGAAGTGTCGGGAATCCTGGAGCTATGGGTGGCTATGATGCGAATCCGTCGGCGAATCCCTATCAGCAGATGCCGGGTGATGTGTTGAACCCCAATGGTGCGGTCTTTCGGGGTCCGGTTCCTGATGCGGGAACGGGGTATCCTGATGGCTCGATGAATGCAACGCCGGAAAGTGAGGAGAGTTTACGAAATCAACCGGCTGAACCGTTCTCGGTACCACGGACACCGCCGGGACGAGCCATTGGTGGTGGACGCATTAATACGTTTGCTAATCCTTAGCTGTTGCGGCAATTATGATGGCAATTATGACGGCGGGGGTCATCAGAATGATGACCCCCTGTTTCCATGACTAAATCAAACTGTTTAATTAGTCGTCAAAATGGGCGATGATAGCATCGGCGAACTGGGAACATTTTAGGGGTTCGACGGCGGGTTCTAATAAACGTGCTAGGTCATAGGTGACTTCACTGTTGGAAATGGCGGCCCCGAGTCCTTTTTGGATCAGTTCGGCGGCTTCATCCCATCCCATATACTCCAACATCATGACGCTGGAGAGGATGACGGAAGCGGGGTTGATGCGATCGAGTCCGGCGTGTTTGGGTGCGGTGCCGTGGGTGGCTTCAAAGATGGCACAGGTATCGCCAATGTTCGCTCCAGGAGCCATTCCTAAGCCTCCGACAATGGCGGCGGCGGCGTCGGAGAGGTAGTCGCCGTTGAGGTTCATGGTGGCGAGGATGGAGTATTCGGCGGGACGGGTTTGGATTTGTTGGAAGATACTATCGGCGATGCGATCGTTCACCATGATTTTCTCTTTCCACTTTCGGTTTCCATGAGTCTCCCAAATGGCGTCGAGAACGGCTTTCACTTCGTCACAGGCTTCGGCTTTTTTCTCGGGAGTTAGGGAGTCGTAACCGGGTTCGAGTTGGCGA
>CAZXWM010000004.1:0-359 GCA_964644215.1 uncultured Phormidium sp. | reverse complement strand
TATTCCCCAAAATCCAGGATTCCCGTTCGGTGACGCATTCGTCACGAAATTCGCTGGTGGCCAGTTCATACCCCCAGACGCGAAAGGCGCCTTCGGTGTATTTCATGATGTTGCCCTTGTGAACGAGCGTCACCATCTGTTTCTCTTTGGGAAGTCGCAAGGCGTGTTTCATGGCCCGACGCACGAGTCGCTGAGATCCCAGTTTACTGATGGGTTTAATGCCAATTCCTGAGTCGAGGGGAATCTGCTTTTTACCATGTTCTGGGGTGGCGGGAATTAACTCCTCATTAAGCTGTTTGATGAGTTGGTTGGCGATGTCGCTTCCTTCGGCCCATTCAATCCCGAGATAGATGTCTTCG
>CAZXWM010000003.1:20815-38733 GCA_964644215.1 uncultured Phormidium sp. | reverse complement strand
TTGACTAAAACCTGGTCTTGATTCTCCTGCCGAACTTTGCCAATATGGGAGATTGAGGCAACAGTAACCCAGGGCAATTGTTGCAGGTTTAAAGAAGAAGAGGGTGAGTTATTCATGGGAATTGATGACTTCAAATTCAAGGTTGCCAAATTTAATCCGACTGCCCAGTTGCAAAACGACGATATCAGAATAGGGCTGGTCGGGGAGAGATTGCAGTTTTTCCCCATTAACACGAGTGCCATTGCGACTGCCTAAATCTCGCAACGTGAGTTGTCCCTCTTGCCATTGCAATACGGCATGACAGCGGGAGACCATGGGGGGGTCGCCAATTTCGCAGTCGCTGAGGTCGAGGTCAACTTGGGCGTGGGGGGGGTCGTGACGGCCAATGAGGATGCGGATTTGAGTTAGGGGAATTTGTCGCTGTTGTTGGGGACCGTTGCGCAGCAGGAGAACGGTTTTGTCGGGGCTGAGTCGCTGTTGTCCGGGGACGGGGTTGAGACCAAATCCATTCATGAGTCGTTGCTGTGGGTTCTGCGGGTGTCACGTAAGAGTCCGGTGACTTGAGCGGGGCTGAGTTGTCCAGATTGTTGGAGGGTTTGTAGTTGTTGGCTGGCTTGCTGCATGATGTCGCTGCGACCGGATTTTGAGGCGGCGATTTGGATGTTGGTGAGGAGTTCTCCGGTACGGTTGGGGTCTTGGATGCGAGGGAGTTCGCTGCTGTTGATGTTGATGTCCCAGCCGAGGCGATCGCGTTCTACGTCCCGATTGACCTGTTGGGCGGCTTTGTAGGATTGGGTATGGGCGATCGCCGCTTGAGCGGTCATCGGCGTCATTCCCGACCCTTGCACCTCCAGTCGCAGCACCTCTTGTTCCGAGAGACTTTCGTTAAACCCCAGGGGAGGAACCCGGACTTCAATCAGAATATCGGTGGGTTCGTTGGCGGAGACGGCGGACAAGATCAGTTGATTGGAGGCTGTTTCTTCTAGGGGTAAATAGTCGGGACGGTAACGACAAAAACTCTCTACGGAGGCTTGATTAAGGGGAGTTAGATTCAGTTGTAGGTCTTCAACGCCAATGGCTTGACAGCGGCGGAATTGTTCTTGCAGTTGGGGGTCTAGCTGACTGGGGTCATCGGCGTAGAGAAAGCCTCCCCGACCGCGATCGCCCAATTGGACGAGAAAATCGGTATTAAAGTTCGCAGCATCTCCTAAACCGACGGTAAACAGGGTAATGCCCCCATCGGCAAACTCTCTAACCCGCTCTAGTAGAGGGCTACTGTCCTCCAGATGACGACCTTGGCGATTGGTTGCATGGCCATCGGTAATCAACACCGCCACTCGGGCCAGTCCCTGGGCGGGGGGGAGTTGTTCGTGCAACCAAGCTAAGGCCAAATCCGTGCGGGTGACGCCGTCGGCTTGTAGGCTATTGATGGCTCCTTGCAGGTGTTGGGGGTCTTGGCGACTTTCCCCCAGAGGAGAGACCCCCGTGGCGAAACTGGCTAAACTGAGGCGATCGCCATCCCGTAATTGCCCCATCACTGTCCGACAGGCGGCTTTGGCTGCCTCTAGCTTATCCCCCCTCATGGAGGAACTGGTATCGAGGGCGATCGCCATCTGGAGGGGCAATTGAGGCATATTAGCTTGGGGGGTCAGACGAACTCGCAAGACATGACGACTGTCTAAGGAACTAATTTTGGCGGGTAAATCCCAGTCCAGTTGTAGGTCAAACATAAAACCCTAAGGCTGAGGTGATTGATATCAGCCTAACAACGGGGATTCGAGGAAACCATGGTAACTATATGGAAATTACATGGAAACTAGATGGAATTTTCGCCCGCAGAGGCTCCCATTGAGTGAGCATTGAGAGAGTCAATCTCCCTCAACAGCGTCTCAACTCGTTGTGCAAAACTATGCTGTTGACGAATCTGCTCGGATAACTCCAGTCGCTGTGATGCGGTGCTGTCGCGGCGGCGTAAACAGTCTTGTACTAATGGCCCTAAACTCTCAGGCTCATCATAACAGGCGATCGCATCCCCAAACACCGCTTCGACGCCCACCACTGCATCTGAGACAATCATAGCCCCACAAGCGGCCGCATCAAAGAGACGATTGGAGAAAAACCCACGTTCACGCATCGTCTGCCAATGGTCATTTAACACCACTCCCGCCGCCGTATAATACTGTCGCAACTGCTCGTTGGCAATATGGGTTCCCCGTTGGTATTTTGGAGGGATAAAAGACTGCCAATTTGTTCCATATACCGCTATATCTAACCCCGCCGCGATCGCATCTCGGACAATCGGACGATAGACCCGCCGTGAATTACCAACAAATAACACTTCCGGGACCTCGGCATCTAAACTTGAGTCAGGATAAAAGCGATCCGGGTCAGTACATTGTAATAGGGGTTTCACCTCAACCTTAACCTGGGATTGTAACTGTTCGGCATAGAGTGTTGAGGCAACAAAGACTCGATCATACTGTTCATACTCTAGCAAAGAAACCTGCTCAGGATGACTAATGAGCCAGAGAAGATTAAGCTGATGCGGTTGCGGTTGGTACTCACTCAATCCTCGTAAGACAATCGCTACATCATCGCCAAAACTCTGGGAACACTGCCAATCTGGAAGACTATCAATTCGCACCGAATGTCCCAACTTCTCAAAGGCTCGTTTTAAGCCTTGAGCGAGGTGATAATCTCCCCAGTTTTGGATTTCATTATAATTAGGAACTCCAATTTTAAGACTGATTCGATAGCGGTTGGTCATCGTTTCTTTGAGGCTGGAAAATACCGTTTTTGCTCGTTGAGAATAGGTTTCCTTTTCTCGAACCTGCTGCTGTAATTGGGCGACTCGTTCGCGTCGTAATGACTCATTACTGAGGTAAATTTGTAATATCTCTTCTAAAGATTCAGGAGAGTCAAACGTGGGGAGTAACCCGCCAAACACCTCATCATTGCCTCGTTTGCCATTGGTGACAACTAACGCTCCCGCTGCGATCGCATCAAACACCCGAGAATTCACTGAACCCCAGTTTTTTGTCGCCGTATTCGCATCATCAATGACAATTTTAGTAGAGCGATAAACTTCAGGAAGTTTATCATAGTTAACAGCACCTCGGTAAGCGTCTTGAAACTCAGGAAAGTCCTGCCAATGATGACCATATAGGGCAAAGCGGTAGGGCAACTTTGCGGGACGTAAACAGGTCATAATCTCCCGAGGAACCGTCCAGAAGTTGCCCGTAAAACAATAGTCAGACTGAAGCGAATCTTGAGGCGAGTGTTGGTCAGAAAACCGCTCAGGATTGGTGGCAATTCGCAGCCGAGTGACGGCTTTAGAAAGCCGCTGACTGAGATAGTCCACCCCAGCATCAGAAGATGACCAAATACAGTCATAGTCAGCGATTGAGGCGGTTTGAGTCCAAGCCTCGAACCAATTGCGAATCCAAGCGACTTTAATTAGACGTGGTTTAGCGTTTTTGAGTTGGCTTAAATCATAATCCTGTCGCATCACAATCAGGACATCCAGTTGATGGACATCATACCAAGATTCTCCCTGAGTTTTCGAGAGATAATAGATACTCCAACCATACTGTTTACTGAGTTCTTCTCCCAACTCTAACGCCGTAAAATAATCTCCCGCTGCCGTATCTATTTTAGCCTCAGTCACTGCAAAGCCAACTCGTAGCGGATGTCCCGTCCAGTAGCGATCGCCGTCAAAGAAATCAGCCAAATGACGACGGCGAAGATAATAGCCAAATTGACGTTCTAAATACTGACGATTATTGCCAATTTTGCTGAGAAAAGAATTGGGAAGCTGGCGACTGAAGCGAGAAATTCCCCGATGATGGTAAGCGCTTAAATGATTAGCACAAATCACGGATTTTTGCAAGTCTTTTTGATAGCGTAAACAGAGGTCAATATCCTCATAGCCATAAAAATAGGTCTCATCAAACCCTCCTAATTCTAGAAAGTCTTGACGACGACAGAGCATCATCGCTCCCGTAACCCCAGGAACCCGCCAAGGTTGATGTTGATACTCCCTAAGATCGGGATTATCTCGCACTTCAAAAGGAGAAAAACTGGCAAAGGGATTATAAAAATCAAATTGTACCCCTAGATGCTGAGTTCCTGGGGACTGATGGGACGAATCCGTAATTTTATCCAACAGTTTTACCCCGACAACCCCCACCGTCTCATCGTCCATGATCGCCGCTAGGTCTGCGAGGATATCTTGACAAAAACTGATATCGTTGTTGGTAAACAGTAACAAGCTGGCGTTCGTCTGTTGAGCCGCCAGATTATTCGACTCGGAGAAACTATAGTTTTTCTCTCGGGCTAACACCTGAATCGGGAGTTTGTCTTGCCAACGCTGACAAACTGCCAAACTCTCATCCGTTGAGTTGTGATCAACAATAATGAGTTCCAGGTTGGTATAACGATTGTGAGTTTCAAGCGAAGAAAAAAGGTCTTCGAGTAAGGTCGCCCCGTCGCGATTAAGGATAATTAGAGCAATCTTAGGGTTTGTGGTGAGGGCTTGTCGAGGATGATAGACGAGGTTGGGATTTGAGGCCGCTGGGGGGAGGGCTAACCGTTGTCCTTGGGGACCGAGTTGTACCCAGATGGGGGAGTGGGGTAAATCGCGATCGCAGCCATGGCCCGTCACACGCACTGGAACAGCAGTATCACTGTTAATAGAAGGGGGAATTTTCAGTTCAAACCCATGTCGGCCTTGACTCTTGAGAAAACGAGCTAAATCAGGGCGATGGCTTTGGGCGGGATAAGTCCCCAGGAGGCGGCCAGCGATATAGACATCAACCCAGAGAGGTTTGTCGGGGTCCTGTTTGTGGCAAATCCAACCGTAGATGAAGTCAGGAGTCACCAGTTGCAACTCCCCCTGGAGATCCTCTGGATTGTGAATTTCGGGTTGGGCCTGAGGGGTTGGGGTTACTTTATTTTTTTTTTGAGCAGATCTTGCAGTTTGGCTTTAATCTCGGGGCGATCTTGCAGTTGTAGGGCCATTTGATAGAAGGTGATGGCCCCACTATCTTGATTTTGACGGGCCAGTTCATCGGCCAGTTGCACATAGAGGTCAATATCGTTGGATTTGAGATCTAAGGCCCGGTGGTAGTTATCGAGATCTTCAGGATGTTCGGCGATCGCCTGACGATAGCAGTTTACCGCTTGCTCGATATCCGCCAAGGCTCGACCCCGCAGAGCATCAGCCAGTTTTTTGACTAACCAAGGCGTGTCGGGGGCTAAAGCCTGGGCCTGTTGGAACGCTTCTACGGCTTTGTGATAGATTCCCAATTCCATCCAGGCTTGGCCTAACTCCACATAGCCCCAATGGAACTGTGGGTTAAGGGGCATCGCCTCCGCCAGGACATCGGCGGCCGTTTGCCATTGTTGCAAAGCCAGGAGGGATTTCCCCCAGAAATACTGACTCCAGAAAAACTGAGGATCTAAATTAACCGCCTGTTGTAGATGAGTCGCTGCTTCTTGCCAACGTTCTTGGGCCACTTGGCAACGTCCAGCATAGTAATGGGCTTTGGCGACTTGGGGATGTTCGGCGATCGCCTTCTCGGCCGCCGCTAACCCCTCTTGCCATTGTTCCGACTGACAGAGAAGTTCTGCAAGTCCTAACTGGAGTTCAAAAGACTCTGGGGCAAATTGCAAGGCCCGACGATAGACGCGGATGGCCTCTGAAATTAACCCTTCGTCTTTGAGGCGTTGGGCAAAACGATGTTGGGCTAAAACCTGTTCAGGGGCAACTTCGGCCAGATGATGGTATTGACTCATGGCCCCATGCCAATCTTGCAACCCCGCTAAAACTCGGGCATAGCCGAGTTGGGAAATGACTCGCTGGGGGTCTTTTTGTAACAGAGTTTCATAGGTGTCGCGAGCGGTTTGCCACTGTTGGCGATGGGCCAAAACTTCGGCTAAGTTATGCCAGGCGTCGAGTAAATTGGCATCCGAGGCGATCGCCCGTCGATAACAGGTTTCGGCGATATCCCATCGGTCTAGTTTCAGCCAACGGTTGCCTAACACCAAATGGTCTTGTGCTTGAGCCCAATCGGGTTCAACGGCCAGGGCTTGCTGCCAACAGGCCAGGGCTTCGCCTTCGTTGCCCACCTGTTCCCAGACTTTGGCAAAATTACGATAGGCGGCGGCTAGTTGCGGTTGTAGACGCAAGGCCCGTCGGAAACATTCGATCGCCTTGGGCCAATGTTTCTGTTGGGCGTAGAGACTGCCGAGATTGGCGTAGACTTCGGCAAAATCAGGCTTGAAGCGTAGGGCCTGACGATAGCTATCTTGGGCTTGGGTCGGTTGGCCTAGGGCTTGCAAGGCATTGCCGAGGAGTTTGTAGAGATGAGCATCATTTTGATGCGTTAGGGCCTGTTGACAGGCCTTGATACAGGCGGGCCATTGACGGCGATCGCCGGCTTCTTGGGCCACCTGCTTCAACTGCTCAAAGCTTGGCGGCTGAGGGCTGGATTCAACTGCGGAATCCTCCTGATTTTGGGTCTCCTGAGCCGCTGAAGATGTCTGTTCTGGGGTAAATTCCGGTTTTGCCTCATCGGGGCGGTCGGGGGTCTGAGGGCTATTAGAGGCGGGATAGGTGAGAGCCTGTTCATAGGCGGCGATCGCCTCGGGCCAACGCCCATCTTTCTCACAATCTCGGGCTACGGCCAACCAGGCCTCGCGAGAGTCGGGAGATGAGGGAACCTCGTCAGAAACAATCTCAGAAACAACATCTGGCTCAGCCTCATCTTCCTCACTTGTCTGATCGGATAAATTCTGATCGCATAAATTCTCGTCTAAATCCTGATCTAAGTTCTCATCCAAACGCTCATCTAACCCAGGAGAGTGATCAGACACCGACTCAGCCTGATAGATCGTTTCAGCCAGGGGGGTCTCATCAGGGCTGATCTCATCGGCTAGAGTTTCCGTGAACCCTTGGCTTTCGGGCAATTCCAGCAATTCTCCTATGGAGGAATCGTCCATCTCCTCCGCCGAGCCGCTTAAGTGACGTAACAGCGTCTCGGGGGTTAGATGAGCCAATTGTTGCTCCTGGGACTTGTGATTGGAATACACCGTCCATAACAGCTCTTGTAACTCTCGCAATCTCTGTTCTCGGAACCCATCCAACTCCTGAATTTCGGCCAGTTGCACTTCGACGGTTTGACTGACAGAATCCACCTCGTCGGGGATTTGGTCCTTGTGTCTCTCAAGTCGTTGTTCGAGATCTCCGAGCATCTGATCAGCCTGTTCAGCCCGCGATTCTAACTCCGTTTCCAAATCTCCTAAATTTTCGAGTTCCTGACGCACTTCCTGACTCAGATACTGAACCACTCGCCGACGCAACACCGCAAACACCGTCATCGCCGCCAGGGGAGACAGAGCGATACTCAGCAGCAACACCTGATAAAACCGAACATATTGAGTAAATAGAGAACCTGTGTCTGAGATGAGAGCCGGGGTGAGTTGGATTTCCGGTTGAGCGATCGCCCCAGAGGTAGCCAGGGCCATTTCCGGCTCAAACTCCGGCTGGGCATCACTAGCTGGGGGAGGGATAGTATCGGGAGGCATCAACGCCAACTCGCCAGCATTCGCTTCAGGAACCAAGAGTGCTGTTAGTGCCAACAGGGCAGGAGAGGTGCTCATAAGCCGTAATCCGTCTTCTACAGAAGTGCTATTTGCATATACTGATGGCTTGTCCCTGATCCGGATTTTTTCGGAACCGAGCTGAAAGGACTAAGACTAATGTCCGGATAGCAGAGGTAATGTCTTGAATTGATAAGCGGGAGTCATCTGGGTAACAAGAGACTGAGTAATTTCAGGTTTGAAACCCAGCCTTAACACCTTTACTATCGATAGAAATCGATATTAATTCGCTCTAAATCCATATTCTACCCAGGCTTTATAAATACTCATGCTACAATTCGGAAACTTTTATCCAAGCAATCGCATCTTATCTAGTACAAGATACCCTAAAACTGTCGTCATACCTGACAGGTAAATTCTTGTTTTGTGACTAACTTTAGCAAATTTAAATCTAGCTAAATTAGCACATTTTTTTGTCAAGTCATTCTAATTCTTTTGGTGTGATAATCGGAGCCAAGCACGTATTATGTCTTTAATTGAAAATCCCACAACTCCGATGAGTTCGGAGCCAAATGCAGACGGAGGCTTCAATATCATCGGTCATGCTGATGAGAGTAATCGCCTCAATGGTAGTGACGGAAACGACCTGATTCTCGGCTCAGATCCCGAACTCGGAGCTGATGCGGGTATGGCGGATACGATATGTGGAGGGGATGGCCATGACACCATTGCCGGTTTTGCTGGTGATGACAACCTAGCTGGTGGTGATGGAAATGATCTGATCTTTGGCGGCCAGGGTAACGACACGGTTGTTGGTGGCCCTGGCAATGATACCCTCTACGGCGGCCAGGGCGATGATTATATTGTTGGAGGTGAGGGGGACAATGTTCTCCTCGGAAATGATGGCAATGATACGGTGGTCAGTGGTGATACTGATGACCTAATTTTTGGCGGTCAAGGGGATGATTATCTCTTTGGAGGGAATGGAAACGATACCATCTATGGTGGTCAGGACAATGACACCGTTGTGGGTGGAGATGATAGTGACTTACTCTTCGGAGATATGGGGGATGACTATCTATTTGCCGGTGGCAGCGATAATACGTTAGTTGGAGGTGATGGAAATGATACGGCGATCGGCGGCCCCGGTAATGATTGGATATTTGGGAACCAGGGCAATGACTATCTAATGGCCGGTGGTGGCAGTAATAGTCTTTATGGTGGACAGGATGATGATACCCTCATCGGCGGTGATGGCGATGACATCTTATCTGGAGATATGGGGGATGACTATCTCTTTGCCGGTGGGGGTAACAATATGCTCCTCGGTGGAGAGGGGAATAATACCCTTGTGGGTGGTGATGGTAACGATATGCTGGCGGGCCATTCTGGTAATGACTATCTGATGGCTGGTGGCGGCAGTAATAGTCTTTACGGCGGTCAGGGGGATGATACGCTCATTGGTGGCGATGGGAATGATGTCCTCTCGGGCGATCGCGGCAACAACCTCCTCACCGGCGGCTTGGGAGATGACACCTTCTTGTTTAGTAATCATGGCAATATGGCGATTACTCCCGATCAGATTGGCAATGACACCATCACTGACTTTATGCCTGGTAGCGATAAAATTGCCCTCGATCGCAATGTTTACACAGCCTTGGGGGACAGCTTAGCGGCCTCTGACTTTGCGGCCATTGAGTTTAACGATGGGGCTAGTGACGCGAAACTTGTCTATGAGCAATCCACAGGTCAATTGTTCTATAACCCCACCAGTGATCTCGACGATGAATCAACGATCGCCCGCTTAGACACGCTACCGGATTTGACAATCAATGATTTCGAGTTGCTCTAAGGGAGTCCCCTCCCCCATCTCTCGGGAGTCTGAGTTACACCAACTCCGGCAAGAGTTCCAACGGGAGCGTTTCATCGAGACGCTCAGGGGCTGCGATCGCCGTCTCGAACGCCATCCTGACTGTGCAGCGACGCAGCAACTACGGGGAGAAACCCTGGCAGAACTCCATCGCCTCGACGAAGCGATCAACGCCTATAAATGTTCCATCAACTGCGATCGCCAACGGCCTCAACCCTATGCTTATCTCGGGCAACTTTATGATCGCAATGGTGACTATGCCCAAGCGGCTCACTACTATGAAACCGCCTTACAATTACGGCCCCAATGGCAGGCTCTGCGTTATAACTTAGCCCGAAGCTATCTGCATCAGGGAAACGATGGCCAAGCACATCATCACTACCGCATTGCCATCGAACAGAATCCCCAAGATGCTAAAGCCTACAACGATTTGGGAACCCTCTATGAACGTTGGGGACGACTGCAACAGGCTCAAACCTATTATCAACAGGCGATCGCAGCAGAACCGAACCGCCGCCAAACACAACGCAATCTGGCGGCACTGCTGCTAAAACAACATCGTCCCCAGGAGGCTCGTCTCGTCTTAGATCAGGCTCTCGCTCAAGATAGCGATGGGGCCGATCTCCATCATCTTCGCGGCTGGTGCGATCGCCTCAGCGATCGCCTAGATCTCGCCCTAGCTCACTATCTCCGCAGTCTGCAACTCGATAGCAATCAGGTTCAAGTTCACGAAGATTTAGGTAAACTCTTCGATCGCCTGCAACAGCCCGCCGCTGCCCTCATCTGTTTTCAACGGGCCGTAGAACTAGCACCGCAACAGTTAGATCTCTATGGCTATGCAGCTCAGATGGCCTTGCAACTTGAACAGCCGACTCAGGCGGTGAGCCAATTAGCCCAAGCCGTTGCCCGAATGCCTGAGAACGCGACAACCTGGCTGCAAACCTTAACCTCAACAGCAATCGCCGAGCAATCTGATGATCTCTATGAGCGGGCGTTCTTAGCTCGACAAGCGGTAATTCGGACCTTGATGCAGACTAACAGCAGTCCCCAGGCCCGCCAACAGGCTCTGGCTCATCTCTATCGCTGTTGGGGAGATGTTCGTTTAGCCTATGATGCGGTGTTGGAAGCTCAAACCTACTATCAACTCTCCCTAATCGTTGAGGCCGACAATCCTGAGGCCGAACGGGGGTTAGGGGCCACTCTGAAACGGCAACAACGGCTGGCCAAACTCAAACAATCTCCCGCTGGCTATCCTCATCCCCAAGGGCAGTTTTCTGGACCTCTCGCCTGGTTGGGGAATCGCCCCCAGCATCGCTATTTTCCCCTCGGCAGCCCCCAGTCTCCCAGTTGCGATCCTCACGTTCCCATACCTCAGCCAGCACAGAAAGCCGAGAAACCCTGTCAAGGCATTAACTGCCCCACTTGTCTGCAACGGATTCAAGAACAGTTTGCCCCCGTCGCCCTGCGACAACATCACTATCACTGTCCCCCGATGGCGGAATTGCCCCAGGTTGAGGGCGATCGCTTCACGGTAGAGATTGCCCAGGGACGAGTTTGGACAATGCCCCAAGAGCAGTGGTGGAAGGTGTGCGAGGCGATCGCCGTCATGACAGCCGATCACATCCTCTTGGCGGATCTCTGCCGCGAGTATCCCGGAACTCTTCCCGGTTGCCCTCAGGCCGCCAACCCAAACCGTCCCCATCGTATCTTTACAACCACTCAACTGCCCCCAGTGGAACGGATTGAGGGAACCGTCGCCGTACTGACGGGCCTTTCGGCCAATGTCTATTTTCACTGGATGGTGGATATCTTGCCCCGTCTCGATATCTTGCGTCGCAGTGGCTTCCCTGAGCAAGAGATTGACTGGTTTTATGTCAACAGTGTGGCGAAACCCTTTCAGCGGCAAACCCTGGAACAGTTGGGGATTCCCGGCGATCGCATCCTAGAGAGCGATCGCCATCCTCATCTGCAAGCCAGCCGGCTAGTAGTTCCCAGTTTTGCTAGTCCCCTGGGTTGGGCCACACCCGAGTCGATTGAGTTTCTGCGATCGCACTTTCTATCGCCCCCATCCACTCCCTCCAACAGTCCCAAACGACTCTATCTCAGTCGCCAAACGGCTCGTTATCGCAACGTTATTAACGAAGCAGACTTGATTCAATGCCTAGACAAACAAGGCTTTACCGTCATCACTTTAGACAAGTACAGTGTCCAGGAACAAGCCCAACTTTTCGCCAATGCTGAGGTCATTGTTGCCCCCCATGGCGCTGCCCTCACAAATTTGGTTTTTTGTCAACCCAAAACCACGGTTTTAGAGTTGTTTTCTCCCAACTATATCCGCTACTATTATTGGTCAATTTGTCAATATCTTAAGCTCAATCACTACTATGCTATTGGCACAGCCTTACCCTGTTCCGCTCTGCGCCGTATCCTCTACCCAGATGCCCTCACAGAAGACTTTTGGGTCGATGTTTCGGGAGTTGAGGAGTTAATCTCAACCCCAAAATTCCTGTCCCAGTAACTCAGCTAAATCGCGATTATAGGGTGCATAAAACTCCGCTAAAAACTGACGAGTTTTCGCCTCGCTGGGAGGATAATGACCTTGATTATATTGAGGATAGTCCCTCAATTGATGATGGGGTAATCCCAGAAACTGATAAACTTGCCGTAACGTCTGCTCTGGATTGCTGTAAAAGGCTTCACTCTGCACAATTAAAAACTGCTTTCTGGGGAAGTAGGAAAACCAACGCCGCAGATGGTCGGCGTACACCCCCCGCTCTAAGTAATTTTTGGGAACACCGTTATAGCGAGAATTAGGCTGTAAATTTTGTCGGTTCTTTTGCAATGCGACCTCTAATGAATCGTTTTCTTGATGAATTTTTCGCCAATGATGATAATGGGAAATTGCTCGATCAACGGGATTACGAAGTAAAATAATAAACTTGATTTTAGGACAATGACTGGCGAGCCGTTCTGGGGTATCGGGAAAATCGAAATAGTTGGGACAGGCTTCTCCAGTTTTATAAGGTCCCTCAACGGTTAATTTCGGGAATTGGGCTAAATACCAATCGAGTCCATGATAGAATTTCCACGACCAAAATTCGAGTTCTTTGCGTAAGGGTGGCAAAATTTGTGGATGTTGTGTTAAGTAGGCATATAGGGAGCTAGTTCCGGCTTTTTGCGCTCCTAAAATAAGGAAATTAGGGGTAGAAGGGCGAACATCAGAAGGGCGAACATCAGAAGAAGGGCGACCACAAGGGTTCGCCCCTACGTTTGCAAATTGGTCTAAACTGCTATCTTGGCTATTCCCGGAATACATCAGATTTATTCCCTGTTGGTAATAGGAAATTGCCTCATTTTTATTGTTTTGTAATGACAAAGCATCGCCGAGATTTATATATACATTTAGAGAATTTGGAGCCTGTTTAAGAGTCTCCTTGAATTGGTTTATCGCGGCTAACACTTTATTTTCTTCTTTTAAAGATTGCCAGAATACGGGATAGTAATACCAGGTAAAATCGGGATTAAGAGGAATGCTTTTTAGGTAAATTTCGACCATGGCGGCGCGATCGCCCAACCCGGAAAAACAGGCCGCTTGCTGATGTAACGTGGCAAAATCCTGAGACTCAATATCCTGGGAACGCTGATAGGCAGAAATCGCCTCAGGCCAGCGTTGCAGACTCATTAACGCATCTCCCCATTGTCGATGAAGGGCGGCGGATTGGGGGTTCAAGGCGCAGATATGGCGATAATAGGATTGAGCTTGTTCCAATTTCCCTAATCTTAACCAACGTTTGGCTAAGGTGAGATGTTCTGCTAAAGTCGCCCAGTGGGGGTCGAGGGTTAACGCTTTAGTCCAACAAACAAGGGCTTGATATTCCTGTTTCTGCTGGTCCCAAAACTGGGCAAATTCTCGATAGGTTTTCGGACAATTGGGTTGAGACGCTAGACTCTTTTGATAGTAGGCGATCGCCCCTTTTTGATTCCCCTGTTGACGATGACATTCGGCAAGATGTCGTAAAATTTCGTGAGTATCCATGGGTGATATTTAGCAAGTAAACAGGTGCAATAGTAACATAGATTCTGTCCTCTATTTACCGACTTTTCTACCCTAAATCCGCACAAAATTCATTGAACTTTGCCGTCACGAAACCAAATAATACGCTCCGTTCGTTCAGCAACATCTGGCTCGTGAGTGACCATAACAATGGTGATTCCGGACTGATTCAGTTGCGCAAAAATGCCCATCACTTCATCAGTAGTATGGGTGTCTAACGCCCCCGTCGGTTCATCGGCTAAGAGGAGAACCGGACGATTAACGATCGCCCGCGCAATAGCCACCCGTTGCTGCTGTCCCCCAGACAGTTGCGTGGGTTTGTTGTTGATGCGATCGCCCAAGCCAACCCGCACTAACGCCTCTTGTGCGCGTTCAACTCGTTCAGTATGAGAAACCCCCGCATAAATCATCGGTAAGATGACATTATCTAAGGCCGTCATCTGAGATAATAGATGAAATTGTTGAAACACAAAGCCGAGTTTACGATTGCGAACTTGAGCCAGATGAGGTTCATCAAACCCCGCCACATCTACGCCATCGAGATAATAGCGTCCTCGACTGGGGCGATCGAGACAACCAATGACGTTCATAGCCGTCGATTTCCCCGACCCAGATGGTCCCATAATCGAACAATACTCGCCGGGATAAATGCAAAAACTCACACCATCAAGGGCGCGAACTTCGGTATTTCCTGAACCATAAATTTTATAGATCTCCTCAAAACGAACCAGGGGGCGATCGCCCGACGGAGACAACGGCGACAGACGCGCATCAACATCCTGTTGGGGCGAACTCTTCGGGTCGCCCTTGCCAATAAAAGCCATAGGAACACTCACATAAAATAGGCAAAAAAATTCGTTAGCTAATCGACGAATAACATCCGCAAAACCGATGGCGTAAAGGGATTTTCATCAGCTTGTAACATCTCAATCCAGTTTTGGCGTTGGAAGCGACGCCCCTCATGATTCGTTTCCTCAACAAAGACTTGAAAATCCGCGATCGCCCCCTCAAAATCTCCCACCAACGCCCGCGCCAAGCCACGACTATCGCGAATCTCCACGTTATCAGGAGCCAGTTCCACCGCGCGATCGCAAGCCTCAAGAACCGCCTCAGCTTCTCCCCACAAACTGCCATACCAACAGAGAAGATTCCACGATTGCGCCCCCATCTCAATATGGAGACTGAGCGCATTGGCCTCCTCATAAAGAGCCACCGCCTCTAAAACTTCGCCGCGCATCACTCGCCGTTCCCCCTCTGCTAACAATTCCGAGGCTCGACGGCGGCGGCTGAGTCTGATCTCGGAGACTCCCCGAACCTCCATCGCGCTGGCGGAAGCAGGAACCTCCATCGCCCCAAACAGCAGCAGACATGAACTCGCCAAAACCGTCCCAAATTTAACCGTCATCGTTAATGTTCTACTCGCTCAAATCGTTGCAACCACTGTTGAATCTGTTGTTTCCATACCGTATCCGCACCACTGTTGTCTAACACCAGTGTCCCCTGGCGGCATTTCTCCTCTAACGGCATTTGGGCCACGAGGCGCGATCGCACCTGTTCTTCATCATAGCCATCCCGCTGCTGTAGTCGTCTTTTCTGTTGCTCTAGGGTACAGTAAACAACCCAAATCTCCGTCACCAAATCCGTCATCTGAGCCTCAAACAGCAACGGAACCACAAACAGCAACGGCGGCCAGGAGGCAGCAGCGGCGATGGCGTCCTGGAACTGCTGCCGGATGCGAGGATGAATCTGCGCTTCTAACCACTGTCGTTCTCTCTGGGCTTCGGCCGTCTCAGGAAAGACGATCGCCCCCAACTGAGAACGATTGAGATGGCCATCTGGCTGTAGCACCGACTCACCATACCGCTCTACAATCTTTTGCCAGGCCGCTGTTCCCGGCTGCACCACTTGGCGCGACAAGACATCAGCATCCAGTATCGGCCAGCCATAGTGTTGCCCCAGATACGCCGCCACGGTACTTTTGCCCGTGGCGATGCCCCCAGTTAAGCCAATCAGCGGCGGCGTTGTCTCACTCACGACACCACCACCGTCAGTTCATCGCCAACCTGCAACCCCAGCCGTTCCTGGGCGCTATGTTGATAAGCCGCTAACTCTAGCCAGCCGTGACGGGAGGCGATCGCCACCACCTCTTGCTCTTTAGCATCCATATAACTCTCACCCTGGGGAATCTTGCGGGAGGCGGCCTCAACCTGCCAGGATTTGCCAATTAGCTCATCTGAGGCAATGTTACTAATTAAATTGCCGAAGCGATCGCAGTATTGAATCACCCCCGAGAGGCGATTATCCTGCCAATGCGCATCACTGAGTGACAGGCGGGTGAGACTCTCGGGAGCAATCGCTTCTCCCAGGCGATCGACGCGCACCCCCGTCGCTACATGAGCGCCGACAGTGGCAAAAATATCGCGGGCGTGGAACGTCTGACTCGGTTCGGGGGTGCGCCAATACTTGGTTTCCGTCAATTCCACCGCCGCCAGGATTTTATCCTGATGCTGCCGCAGAACCCCATCAAAAATGCCATTATCAGGGCCAATCAGAAAGCCATCTTCGAGTTGAATAGCAACGCCGCGCCGGGATGTACCGACACCGGGATCAACCACAGCAATATGAACCGTCTCTTTGGGAAAGAAGGGATAGGCGTTGGCGAGACAGAAGCGGGCCGCCAGGATATCTTGCGGGGGAATGTCATGGGTGATATCGGTGACGGCTAAAGAGGGTTCAATTTTGGCGATCGCCCCCTTGAGAATGCCCACATAGCCATCGCGCTCACCAAAATCGGTCAATAAGGTTAAATGTCGTCGAGAAAACATAAAGGCTCCTGTATAAGTTACATCTCTCCCCTCATCGTAACGGTAGATTTGCGATCGCTCCCCAGTCACAGAGGGGATCTAGGAAAATAAACCCCGTTTACCATCGGGTAAAATGGTGCGCCAATTGGTTTTGGCCGCCGTCAACTGCTCTTGAGTCACCTTGGCGTTGCTTAAATTGGCCCCACAGAGATTGGCGTTGGTTAAGTTGGCATAGGTTAAATAGGCATTGGTTAAATCTGCCCCTCGCAAATCGGCCCCGCCTAAGTTGCAATAACTCATAAAGGCATCGCTGAGATCGGCGTCGCGTAGGTTGGCGTGATTCATGCCCGTTTGACTTAAATCGGCTTTATGTAAGTTGGCGCCTCGTAAATTGGTTTTGACGAGCTTACTTTCATTGAAGTTGACGCCTTCGAGATTCAACTCTTGTAAATCTGCCCCGCTCAAGTTGCAGTTGGCAAAATCTCGCCGTCCTTTGAAATAATCCCGTTTAAGAATGGCTAACGTCAAACGGCCTCGGGCCATACTATTGCCACTGGGCTGAGTGGGGTTCGATTGGCTGCGATCGCCTCGGTTCTTGGCCGCCTTAGCAAAAGCACTGCGCGAGCGTCGGGGTGCTTGGCGATGCAGACGGGTATCCGCTAACCCCGTCGCATCGAGGGGGTCACTATTAGATAAATGGTTGCGCCATTGTTCCTCGGAGGGGCCAAACTCCGTCTCAGAGGGGTTTAACTCCGTCTCAGACGGTCCGAGCGCCGTTTCTTCAGGCACCCCCCAATGAGTGACCTCATCCTCGGCTTCTAAATAGGTTTGTTCCTCGATTCTCTGAGGCTGCATAGGAACCGAGTTCTCGCCGAACTCCGCCTCTGAGGGCTGATAATGTAAATCAGCTAAAACCTGCTCAGGAGTCTTATAGCGCTGCGACAACAGCGGCTGTAACATCTTATCGAGAACATAGGCTAGATTCTCACTGACGCTGAGGCGATCGCGCCAGGTAATCGCCCCCGTCCGGGGATCATAGCCTAAACGCCGGGGAGATTTCCCGGTGAGTAAATAGAGACAGGTGGCCGCCAAGGCATAAATATCACTGGAAAACACCGGGTGCATGGCCATCTGTTCTGGGGGGGCAAATCCCGGTGTTCCAATAGCGAACGAGGTATTGGGGGCCTGATCATCATCGCTTAACATCGCCGTATGGCTGACTTCATCTTTGACGGCCCCAAAATCAATAAACACTAAGCGGCCATCAATGCTACGGCGAATGAGATTGGCCGGTTTGATATCGCGGTGAATCACGGACTGGGTTTGAAAGTATTTGAGCAGTTCTAGGGTTTCATCGAGAACCGCTCGCACTTTAAACTCGTCAAAGACACCATAGCGTTTGACTTCTTGCTTGAGGGTCAATCCTTTGACATATTCTTGAACGAGATAGAATTGTCCCCCAATTTCAAAATAATCGAGCAGGGAGGGAACTTGAGGGTGATTGCCAATTTTCCCTAAGGTGGCGGCTTCTCGCTCAAAGAGTTTACGGGCGCGATCGATGACATTGGGGCTATTGGAGGCGACTCGT
>CAZXWM010000003.1:15240-20805 GCA_964644215.1 uncultured Phormidium sp. | reverse complement strand
TTGTTTAATTGCACAAACCGGTTCAACCGGTAGGGCCACATTTCGAGCGGCAAAGGTTGCACCAAACCCGCCTTGTCCGAGGATTTTGACAGATCGGTAACGCCCGTTGAGTAGCAAGGGAGAGCCACAACTGACACATTGCTCAGCAGAGTCGTGATTCTCAGGACTCGGACAGGCTGGATTAACGCAATAACTCATGGACAGTTGCTAGGATTCGCGATGAGGAACGGTGGGGGAACTGGAGAAATGAAACTTTCCCTGATGTTGAATCAAACTCCTGCTTCTATTGTGACATCTCTCTTGCCGGGTCAGGAGAGGACGGCAAAAACCGGGTAGTTTCACGGAGAATGGTCGAGAACTGACGCCTCTGAAGTCCCCGTTTGAGGGGTTTGGGGGTTAGACGAGGGACAGAGTGGACTCAGAGGCGATCGCCACATCTGAGAGTTGTGACAGCACTGACTCGGACTCCCTCAAGGAGGTGTCTGCTTCGGGCAACGCAGGGGCTTCGAGGGCTTGCAGTTCCGTCAAACTCAAGCGGGTAATCAGTTCGTGAGTTCGCGTAGAGGGGTGAATTTCGTCCCAAAAGAGATACTCTTCGGGATTGTCCACGACTTCTCCGGTGAGGGGATCTAAGGCGGGTTCTGTTGTTTGGCTAAAGCCCAATTCTTGGGAATTGTCTAAAATCTCCTCGAAGGCTCCAGCGATATCTAATTCGAGAATCTCAATGCCAAATTGCTGCTCTAAACCCTGGAAACGAGCCTCTAACTGTTGATTGGTGGCCAAGACTGCCCCGGTCAGCAGATCCCCTTGACCTTGGCTTAACGCCGCCGGAAGCTGACCGAGATCGGGCAGATTCCCCACTAGAAACTGCTGCGCTCCTGCCTCGGCTAAGCTGGAGATATGGTCGGTTAAATTGTCGGCGATCGCCTCAGGGGAGCGTTGAGCGAAAATCAAATCGTTCGCACCGGCGGACAGATAAAACAGATCTCCTGACTCGGGACGATCTTGGCTGAGATAAGCCTCAATTTGTTGGCCGAGATTGGGTACGCCATTGGCTAAGGTTCCCGGTCCCGTTTGCGCTCCTGCGAAGGCGTAGTTACTTCCCCCAGCTAACGCCGGGAGCGGCGCTGCAAACCCCAGCCGCTCGGCGATCCATTCCGGGAGAACTGGCCCATTGGAGAACCGTCCCTGAAAGTAGGGGGGAGAGGGCGGTTCCTCTTGGCCTAGGGCTAAAAATAGGTTTCCGGTATCACTGAGACTATCGCCAAAAATCACAAAGTCCCCAGTTCCCGAGAGTCCCAAATCAACTAGGGTTTCAAAACGCCCTTGGTCTGAGTTGCCTTGAGCATCGGTGAGGCGATAATAATAGGTTTGATTGGGAGCTAGTCCTGTTAGATTGATCTCGTTGCGATCGCTTGGGCTATCACCATCGGCAATGCGAACCCCCGCCAGGCTGTCAAAGTCAGGAGTTAGGGCATATTCTACGGCTAAGAACTCCTCTGAGTTCGCTTCGAGCTGCACGCTCATGCTGCTCACCTCGGACAGTCTGGCTTCAAGGGAGATGTCCTCGGAAGCCGAGGCGCTTTGGCGCAACTGCTCTAGGGGGATGGTAACATCGGCGCTGAATAGAGAGAGAAAGTTAAATTGATTCATGATGGCCCTCAAGGCTGGTAGTGAAAACGGCTCACCGATGACGAGTCGGCTGTTTGTTTTAGCGTTCACGAGTCCGGGGCTGCTGACGCTCGGACAGGGACGGCTTAAGATGAGAGAGATCTCAGTCTGGCGATCGCTCGGCGGTTTCTTGCATTTTTTGACATCGTTCTAGGTAGATTTTAGCAGGATGATCTGTTGGAGCTTGGGCTAAACAGTCTAAAAATAAATCTTGGGCTTCTTGGATTTTTTCTCCTTGTAAGTAGGTCAGTGCTAGTTCAAACTGGGTTCGGGTTGCTAGTTTGCCAGCACGAACGGGATCGGGGTCGGCGTCAAAGACTTCAAAAATTGACGTTTTCTGACTTTTTCCTTTGACTAAAACTCGGTCAATCAGACGGATATTATAATCTCCAGTATTTTGCAGTTTAATAAAGGTTTCTTCGGCAATTAGTAAGGGAACGCCATACACTTTGGTCAGTCCTTCAACTCGCGAAGCCAGATTAACCGCATCACTGATCGCTGTACTATTCATGTGTTTTTTACCCCCGACAGTCCCTAACATGAGCTGTCCGGTATTGATGCCAATGCCAATTTTAATCGGTCTGCGTCCAGGCCGTTGACGACTTTGGTTATAGGTGTCTAGGTTGTTTAACATGGCGATCGCCGCCTTCACGGCATCATCAGCAGTTC
This sequence comes from uncultured Phormidium sp., assembly GCA_964644215.1. Lineage (GTDB taxonomy): Bacteria > Cyanobacteriota > Cyanobacteriia > Cyanobacteriales > Geitlerinemataceae > Sodalinema. The sequence continues at coordinate 18,465 of CAZXWM010000003.1, read as the reverse complement.
CTCCAAATAACGCCATAATTGCATCGCCAATATATTTATCAATAAAGCCATTATTGTCTAAAATAGCCGGTTCCATTCGCGATAAATAGCCATTAATAAACTTGAAATTATCGTCGGGTTTCATACCCTCACTCAGTTTTGTAAAATCTCGAATATCAGAAAATAAAATTGACATTTCTCGCTCAACCGTATCGCCAAGCTGAACATCAATAATACTAGCTTTTTCCAGAAACTCTAAAAACTCTTTCGGGACAAATTTGGCATACGCCAAACTCAAGTGAGAGAGCTTTAAATGAGTTTTGATGCGAGCCAAAAGCTCCCGCTTATTCACGGGTTTGGTGAGATAATCATTCGCACCATTCTGGAAGCCGAACACAACATCTTCCGAGCGATTCTTGGCCGTCAGTAGCAGAATGGGGAGTTCAGGTGCCGAATAGGTTTCTCGTAGTTTTTTCGTCAACTCATAGCCCGTCATTTTCGGCATCATGACATCGAGAATCACTAAATCAGGTTTCAAGCCATTATCGATGATTTCTAAGGCTTCCATCCCGCTTTGTGCTTGGGTAATGGCATAGTTCTCTAGGGAGAGGTGATTCAGCAAAACCTGTAAGTTAATCGCCTCATCATCAACAATCAAAATTGTCGCCACATCCTCCGTATTGACCGCTTTACTCTGGGCGATTGACTCTGAGTTTTCCCCTGAGTTTTCCCCTGAGTTTTCCCCTAAATTCGTATTAGATTTCGCATTAGATATCGACAAATTTGCGGTTATCGAGTCCGGCACTTTAGCTTGACTAACTGATGAGCTGAACGCCTCATCCTCGACCTCTTTTTCACCTGTTTTCGCCTCAGACAACGACCTCGAAAAAACCGCGTCAGTTTCAACCGTAGAGGAGTTATCTTCCCAGAAAACATCCTCAACTAATACGGGACTAACATCTGTTGTTGAGACCATTTGGGACTGCGCTAGTTGCTCAGGAGTCACCAGGGGTAAACTAAAGGTAAATTGCGCTCCTTTACCCACAATCGATTGCACCGTCAAGGTTCCACCATGTAATTCCACAAGCTGTTTCGTCACCGCTAACCCCAGTCCCGTTCCGCCATAATCGCGCGATGTAGATCCGTCGGCTTGTTCAAAGGATTCAAAAATGGACTGGTGTTTGTCCGCCGGAATCCCAATTCCTGTATCAGAAACTGTAATCAATAAATAGCCTCCTAATGTATCCTCAGCGGCTAGGGTAGAATCCTGTTGAATGTTTAATTGTAAGCCGAGGCGATCGCTCCCTTCTGCCTTTTGGGGTTCTGAGTGCTGGGAATAGACCGCCGAAATTCCCACAAAGCCTTCTTCGGTAAATTTAATCGCATTTCCAACTAAATTGTATAAAATTTGTTGAAGGCGATTTTCATCGGCATATGCCCAAGGAAGTTGAGGTGAAATTGCATTGATAAGCTGAACATTTTTGCGAGATACCAAACTTTGGCAAAGAGTTAAAACCGAGTCCACAATTTTTCGAACACCAACGGGCTGGGGTTGTAAGTGAATTTGTTTGTGGCGTAACTTCGAGAAATCTAAAATATCATTAACTAAAGTATTGAGCCGATAGCAACTTTGAATAATTAGATTTAAGTTATCTTGTTGGGCGGAATTGAGAGGTCCAGCAACGCCATCGAGGAGCGATTCGGCGATGCCAATCGTTCCGTTGAGGGGAGTTCGTAATTCATGGGAGGTATTAGCTAAAAACTCATCTTTGAGTTTATCGAGCCGCCGCATTTGTTCGTTTTTGGCTTGTAAATCACTAAAATACTGTTGGAGCTGAGCGGCCATACGCTGAAAAGACCGGGCTAAATCGCCAATTTCATCTTGGCGATGTTGGGGAACGGGATGTTGCCATTGTCCTTGAGATAAGGCGTAAGCTGACTCTTTGAGTTGTTGTAGCGGTAAGACCACCCAGCGAGCCGTCACCACCCCGATCGCCGTCGAAATGACCAACGCCAAGCCACATAACAAAATGGTATTGCGGGTGTTGGCGTGAATCCGCTCCATAAAATCCCGTTCTGGGATAACCACCACAATCGACCAATTGAGTCCCCATTCATCCTCAAAGGGTCTGACTTGTACTAAGTGTGACTCGCCCTCAATAGTAAACCGCTCTTGTCGGGTCTCCTCGACCCGCAAAAACCCGCCTAACTCGGTTAACAGATAACTGGCGGTTTGCTGAATTAAGTCGTTGTTGATTTCACTGGCGTAGAGGCGATTGGGATTGGTTTCATCGTCGGAGAACGGGAGATCTGCGGTGGAGGTGGCGATGAGTTGGCCCTGCTGATCGACAATGAAGGTTTGTCCGGTTTTTCCGACTTCTAGGTTGCCCAGGAACCTGCTGATATCCAAAAGTGATAAATCAACAGCAAATACCCCTAATAGCTCCCCTTGGGCGTCATAGACGGCTTGGGCGGCCGGAAGGGCGAGATTCTGGTAGGGGGCGGCCCAGACATAGACCTCTCCCCATTGGGGCGATCGCGATCGCACCGCCCCCACATACCAAGGCCGTGTCAGCGCGTCATAGTCAGGAACCGCTGACAATTGCTCTGTCGGCTCTCCCCACTCATCGGTGGCATAGGTGTAAAACTGGTCATCGTTAGGGCCAGTGCGTCCCGCTTGGCCAATGTTGACGGTTCCCCCCGGAACTTGCTCGGCCCCACTAAACTCTCCCTGGGGGTTAGCAAAGTAGATATAGCTGACGGCGTCAAATAGGCGAATTTGTTGGGCGAAATGGCGATCGAGTTGCTCAAGATTCGTCAGATCTAGGCTATTGAGACGAACCCCCATGAGGTTGGTTTGATTGATTAAATGAGCCTGGGATAAGTAGTTCTCCAGTCGTTCCTCAATGCGGAGACTGATTTCTGCTTGCAATTGTTGGGCCAGCTCATCGACCGCTTTCTGGCCGTTGCGGAAGGACAAATATCCCGTCAAACCAACGGCCGCAAAGATTTGCAGGGCGAAAGGAATAATCAAAACTGTTCGTAGGGGCAGTCGCTGGGACAAATCTTGTAAGAGACGTTGGAGAACCATAGATCCAAGGGTACAAGAGGACAGATGTCACCGTCATCTGACATGAGTGCCTTGCCAAGAATATCCGAGCTTCCGAGGATAGCGGTAAAATTCCCCTAATCTAGTTGGCTGACAATCACACTGCCTGAAAAAATCGACAATGAATATTTCCCAGA
>CAZXWM010000003.1:0-15230 GCA_964644215.1 uncultured Phormidium sp. | reverse complement strand
AGACTATTTCTCAACGAGTTGCTCAAGTTCCCGCCTCCATGACCCTAGTCATTGCGGCCAAGGGGAAAGCCATGAAAGCCGAGGGAATTGATGTCTGTAGTTTTAGTGCCGGGGAACCGGATTTCCCAACCCCTCAGCATATTGTTGAGGCAGCCAAACAGGCTCTGGATGAGGGGAAAACCCGCTATGGTCCAGCCGCTGGGGAATTACGCCTACGGGAGGCGATCGCCCACAAGCTACAAACCGACAACCACCTGGATGTTAGCCCACAACAGATTCAAGTGACCAATGGTGGCAAGCAGGCCATCTACAATGCGATCGCCGCCTTGATCAATCCCGGCGATGAGGTGATTATTCCGGCTCCGTACTGGGTCAGTTATCCCGAAATTGTCAAGTTGGCCGAGGGAGTTCCAGTAATGCTCCCCACCACCGCTGAGAGCGAGTACAAAATCACCCCACAGCAGCTTCAAGACGCAATTAGCGATCGCACCAAGCTGGTGGTCCTCAACTCCCCCTCGAACCCCACAGGAGTCGTCTATAGCCCCGAGGAAATTCGCGCGTTAGCTCAAGTCATCCTCGACCATGATCTGTTGGTTCTCTCCGATGAGATCTACGAAAAGCTCCTCTACGACGATGCTGAACATCTCAGCATTGGCTCAGTTCCGGGATTGGGCGATCGCACCATCACCTGTAGCGGCTTCGCCAAAGCCTATTCTATGACCGGCTGGCGTTTAGGCTATCTCGCCGCTCCCCTGGAGTTGATCCAAGCTACGAGTACCCTACAAAGTCATAGCACCTCCAACGTCTGTACCTTTGCCCAATTTGGCGCGATCGCCGCCCTAACAGACCCCCAATCTCCCCCCTGTATTGAAACCATGCGTCAAGCCTTCGACCAACGGCGACAATATATGTACGATCGCCTCAGCCAACTGCCCAACACCAGTGTCGTCAAGCCCAAAGGGGCGTTTTATATGTACCTCAACATCGGCAAACTGGGGCTTCCCTCCTATGAATTTTGCGAACGTCTCCTAGAGGAGCATCACGTCGCCACCATTCCGGGGATCGCCTTTGGAACCGATGACTGTCTGCGTCTGTCATATGCCACAGACCTGGCCTCGGTCGAAAAAGGACTCGATCGCCTGGAAACCTTTGTGCAGTCCGTGAGCAGCTAACCGTGACGCGAAACCGCTGCTGTCAGGGCAAACCCAGTTCACCCTGAACGGTGACGAGTCACGGTTAGCCGTCTAACGACTTCTGCTTCTGCCGGCTGCACTGGACCGTTCACCGTTAAACATGATTATGATGATCCCGCCTTTATTTAACCGCTCTAACCCCTCGGATTCTCCGGATCTGCGGGGTGATCCCATTATTGAACCCATTGAAGAAAACGATACGCTGATGCCAGAGTCTACCCCTGATCCGCTTTCATCGGATGATACCCCCATCGACGTTGAAGCAAACCCCACTGAGGTCGAAGAAGACCCGAACGAGGGGGATGATACCCTCACCGAACCCTCGGGTGTGGTCGCCATTGGCACTGAGGAGGATGATTTTATTTTTGGCTTCGAGGAGGATGATACCCTCATCGGACTCGCGGGTAATGATGTCATCCTCGGAGGAGAAGGAGACAACGTAATCAGCGGTGGCTCGGGGGATGATGTGCTACGAGGTGGCCCCGGCCGTGACAGCCTGGTGGGAGAGTCGGGGGATGATGTGCTAGGGGGCGATGGGGGTGGCGATCGCCTGCGCGGTGGCCTCGGCCGTGATATTTTCTTGCTACAACCGCGACGGCAACTGAATTTAAGCCAGTTCGTTGAGCGATTTGAAGACTTTAGCCCCGAAGCCTTCCCCCTCAACCGTCTGGATCAACTCATCAATAATCCCGATCAGGTTGAGCCTGAGCAATTAGAACGTTTTGAGGATCTCAATACGCTCCTAGAGGGCAATGGACTTGACGAGGACGAGCAAGACGAAGACAACAACGACGATGACGGTTTAGACTCCGAGACCATCATCGAAGATTTTGACCCCAGCGAAGATCGTCTCGGCCTCATCGGCTCCCTGAACTTTGACGACTTAGAGATTCGTCCGAATGCTGAGGATGAGACGACGGTTGAGATTCGCCTACGAGATAGCGGTGAACTCTTGGCCCGCCTGCTCTCGGATGACCCGCAGTTGGCCGAGAAGATCAGCGAGGAAACCGGGGTGGCTCTCGATGTGGTGCAGTTTAGCGAGGAGCGATTGGAACTTGATGAGGCGGGAAACCCCGTCGAAATCGTAACCCTGCAACGGAATCGCTCTAGTGGGAATACCCTCGCCGTGGCCATCACCTCTGAGATTGAAAGCGACCCCGACGAGGACTCCGACAACGGCGAGAGTCAGGAGGTTGATCGCCGTTGGGTCCTGTTTGGCCCCACAGACACCGAAAAAACCATCCCCCTGATGCTCGATGAGTTGCTGGCCCAGAACGTCCCTGAGGTGAAGCTGCGATTGGAGACTCCTTTTGGGGGAGCGCGTTTGGGACTCCTCGATGAGGCGGTCTTAGAACTGTTGGACTCTGAACCCGTTGAACCCATCCCCAGCTTTGTTAATCTGCAACGGATTCGTCCTCTGCTCGCTGACGATGGAACCTCCATCGAGGCGTTGGAGGTGGTTTTGGTTCGGGATGGGGATCTCTCCGAGGCGGCGGCGGTTACGGTGCAACTCGGTGATGGGACGATTCCAGCAGCGACCTCTCTGTTTGATTCGTTGCGAGCTGAGTTTCAGGCAGATCGAGGGACGACCACGGTGCGGATTCCCTTGTCCGAAGACGCGGCTAGTTTGGAACAGGTGCGGCTGAGTTTGGCTGCACCGAGTTCAGGGTTACTGTTGGGGGACGATCGCCAAACTCTGTTTGAGTTGATGCCGATGCCGATGCCGATGCCGATGGAACCGGCCTTGTTGTCCTTTGCTGAGTCGATTTTTCAGGTCCAAGAAGATGGCACTCCCATTATGGAGGTGGTCTTGACGCGAGTGGGGAATATCGAGCAAGCATCTCAAGCCACGATTACGGTCAGTGAGGGAACTTTGGCGTTGCCCGAAAGCTTTGGGGAACGCTTGATTCCGGTGAGGTTTGAGCCGGGAGAGGAGCGCCAAACCATCACGATCACCGGTGTCCAAGAATCGGATTTAGCGGCTCCGGGAACGGTGAATTTGAGTTTGAGTAATCCCAGTTCCGGGACGGAGTTGATTCGACCGCGAACGGCGATTTTAGAGGTTTTTGAGGTGGAACCGCCGCCGCCGGATGAGCCGCAACCCCCTCAACCGGAACCACCTGCACCGGGATCTTTTGGTGAGATTGGCTTTACCTCGGCTAACTATGTGGTGGATGAGGATGGGACTCAGTTTGCTGAAATTGGCTTGCAGCGACGTAATGGCAGTACGGGGGTGGTGGGAGTGACGCTGATCCCCTTTAGTCAGACGGCGATCGCCCCGGCGGATTTTGAGGATACGCCGATTCAGGTGACCTTTGCTGAGGGCCAAACTGAACAAGTGGCTCGGCTACCAATTGTCGATGATACGCTGATTGAACCCTCGGAAACCCTCGGCTTGGTCTTGGCTAATCCCACCAATGGGGCCAGTCTTGGCCCGGCGGGATCGGCGACGCTGACGATTGGCCCGAGTGATGTGCCGGCAACTCTCTCGTTTGAGGGGGTTGGCCATCTCAATCCCGTGGGCGGGTTTTATGGGACTGACGGGGTGCAATTTTCCGAGAATGCTCTGGCCCTGCTTAGTGCGACGGGACTGCGGGAAATGGGCGTGCGAGAGGGCGTTGGGGGCAATTTTGAGACGGCCCCGAGTGGGGAAACGGCGCTGTCGTATAATCAGGGCGATCGCCTCTTGCTGACGGTTCAGGAGGGCTTTTCGAGTCAGCTCTCGTTTGCCTACGCTTCGCCGTTCCAAGAGCATCAGGTGACGCTGTTCTCGGGACCGCAGGGGACAGGGGAGGTCTTGGCCCGCTTGAGTTTGGCAGAAACCCCGGCCGGAGAATTTCCCCGCGCCTATGATGTCTTTGAGACGGTGACGCTTCCTTTTGCGGGGGTGGCGCGATCGCTTAGTATTGGCAGTGTGGCCAATAAGATTCTCTTAGATGATATTGTGCTCGGTTGAGGCCGCCTTGGCCACTCACGGGATGGCTCAAGAATTGGGCCATCTTCGGACTAGACATTTCAGACCGAGATCTCAATGCTAAAATTCAGGAGGACGCGGGTTTTTTGGCCAGGATGCCATAATTCGTCGTCCTCGATGTTTTGTAGATGTCTGTTTTGGGTCTGTCGGCCTGGGTGACTCACCTGACGGCATCCTGGACAGCGACTTTCTTTAGACTGGCGATTTTTTCCCCAACTTTCATGCAAAGCGAAGCCTTCAGTGAGCTATTCCCTCTGTTTAATGCGGCAAATCCTGAAACGGTCGATTGGCTGTTATCTGTTGCAGATGAACATGAATATCCTCCCAATCGAGCGGTGTTAATGGAGGATGCCTGGGGCAATGCGGTGTATTTTCTGGTGTCGGGTTGGGTGAAAGTCCGACGACTCTCGGGAGAGGATGCCGTCACTCTGGCAATTTTAGGCCGAGGTGATTTTTTTGGTGAAATGGCGATTTTGGATGAGTCGCCGCGCTCAAGTGATGCGATCGCCGTGAGTGAAGTGACGTTATTAAGTGTTTCGGCGCAACGGTTTATTCAAACACTTTTCAAGGATGTACAATTGCATCATCGAATGCTGCAATTGATGGTTCGTCGGCTGCGTCAAACGAATGTTCGCTTTCAACTTCGCAATCGTCCCCCAGCCATTAAATTGGCGAAAACACTGGTTTCATTGGGGGAAAACTATGGAGAAACGACGGATCGAGGAACTCGGATTTACAACTTGGAACCTAAAGATTTGGCAAATGTTTCGGATATTAGCCCCGAAGAAGCTCAGAAACTACTGGCAAAATTGGTGAGCAAGAAGTGGATTGAGATCAATGAATCTGAAGAGAGTATGTATCTCCTCAACCTCAAGCAATTGGCCCATTTGGCTGGACATATGGGCTAGGTTGGGAGCGTCCTAACCCGGTGGGGCGATCGCCACGGTTGGTTTCACGCGGAACAATCGGCTAGACTAGCGCTTAATCTCGGCGATCGCCTGAGCTCGGTTCCGGTCTCTGCTGCCATCCACTGAAAGCACTCATTATGTCAAACGCTAATCCTTCTACGAGCATGGCGGAGGGCGCTCCCCCCTCCCGTCGAAGACGCAAACCTCTGATGGAACTGCTCGAAATAGCTGCCCTCGGGGCGTCAGGGGTCGGTATTGGCTTATCTCTGGTGACGCAACAGGTGCTTCATGCGGCGGTCCCGATTACCCTGTCGATGTCGTTGGGAGTCCTCAATCGTCAACGCTTTCATCGCCAGATGCAGCACCAGTATCAAGAAACCGTCACCCAACTCCATGAGAGTTTACAGGTCTTACCCGATCCCCTAGAGTTAGATCCGGTTCTGCAACGGGTGAGTCGACTCGAACAGAATCATCAGATCATGACTGAGCAGCTCGAAACGGTCAATCGTGAGCTGCGCAATCAGCATAATCCGCAACAAATGAAGCGGCTACGAGAGACGGTGGTTGGCTTACAACAGGACTTGCAGGAGATGCAAACCTATGTTCACGAACAACGACAACGAGAACAGCAACTCCTGGCCCAAATTCAGCAACTCCAACGCTGGTATGACAGCCTCAGTACCCCGCAACAGGCGACGGAGTACAAACGGGCCGAAAATGCGATCGCCCTGCTGCATCGGGAACTGGCGGTGATTAAAGGACGCTTAGCACCCCTCGAAACCCAAGATATCCAACAGGTTCAGGCCAATATCCGTCAGCTTCAAGGCTATCTGCAAGACCTCAACAATGGAGTTCGGCCGCTGCGACGGCGACAGCGGGATATGGTTCGTCGTCTCTTTCCCCGCATGATTGATTTGATTAACGATTTGCGTCAACCCGAGACGAGTTCAGTGGCTACCCCTCGCCAAATCCGTCAAGATCAGTCTGGGGCCTCTCCGGCTCAGTCGGCCCAACGACCCAGTCCACTCACCCCCAATCATACGCTCCGCAAGGGACCGCTGACCCATAAACCCGCACCTCCCCCTCGTCCCGATTGGCAAACTCAAGCCGAAATCCTCCGTCAACGGGCGCATCAACGACAGCAACAGCAACATCAAGGCGATTCTAAAGTGCCTTGGTAATGCTTTCGCTAAACTCCGGTTTCGAGTGAATTGTCCGCGTGAATGAATGTGATTTTGTCAGGGTAACAGCGAATCTCGAAGGAAATATGGGACAATAACCGGCCGTTTCGATTCACATCTGGGGGAGATTATGGCAGCGATTGTACAAAAATATGGCGGCACGTCCGTTGGCTCTGTTGAACGGTTGCAAGCCGTGGCTCGACGGGTGGCTAAGACGGCTGAAGGTGGACAGCCGGTGGTAGTGGTGGTCTCGGCTATGGGCAAAACCACCGATACTCTGGTTCAGTTGGCCGCTGATATTTCCTCGAATCCCTGTCGCCGTGAAATGGATATGTTGCTGTCGACGGGAGAACAAGTATCCATCGCCCTATTGAGTTTAGCGCTCCAGGAATTGGGACAGCCGGCCATCTCCCTGACGGGGGCTCAGGTGGGAATTGTCACGGAAGCTGAACATAGTCGCGCTCGCATTCTTCAGATTCAAACCGATCGCCTGCAACGTCATCTTCAGGATGGCAAAGTGGTTGTGGTGGCAGGGTTTCAGGGCATTGCTCAAGGGGATGACCTCGAAATTACTACTCTGGGCCGAGGTGGCTCGGATACTTCGGCGGTGGCTCTGGCGGCGGCTCTCAATGCTGATCGCTGTGAAATCTACACGGATGTTCCGGGGATTTTAACGACAGACCCCCGTTTGGTTCCTGAGGCCCGGTTGATGCCGGAAATTACTTGTGATGAAATGTTGGAGTTGGCCAGTTTGGGGGCTAAGGTTCTCCATCCTCGGGCCGTGGAAATTGCCCGCAATTATGGGGTGATGTTGGTGGTGCGATCGAGTTGGACGGAGGACCCCGGAACGCGGGTGATTGCTCCCCCCCGCCAACCTCGACAATTGAAGGGGTTGGAATTGGTGCATCCAGTCGATGCGGTGGAGTTTGATGCGGATCAGGCTAAGGTGGCTCTGTTGCGAGTTCCTGACCGGCCTGGGATTGCGGCTACGTTGTTTGCTGAAATTGGTCGCCAACAGGTGGATGTGGATTTAATTGTCCAGTCGATTCATGAGGGTAATACCAATGATATTGCTTTCACGGTGACGAAGGAGATGTTAACGCGGGCTGAGTCGGTATCTCAGGCGGTGATTCCGGCGCTGACTGGCCCCGAAAATACCACGGATACGGATTTATTGACCGATTCTCAGATTGCTAAAGTTAGCATTGTTGGCGCGGGGATGATTGGCCGGCCAGGAGTCGCGGCTGAGATGTTCTCGGCTCTGGCGGCGGCGTCTGTTAATATTCAGATGATTTCGACGAGTGAGGTGAAGGTCAGTTGTGTGGTGGCGGCCGAAGACGGCGATCGCGCGATCGCCTCTCTGTGTGAGACGTTTGATGTCCATCCTTCGACGGTGCGAGAACAGGAGATGATGACCGCAACGGGGACGCAACGGCCAGCAACGCCTATTGTCCGGGGGGTGGCTCTCGATCGCAATCAGGCCCGTTTGGCGATTTTACAAGTCCCGGATCAAGCCGGTCGCGCTGCCAAAATCTTCCAATTGTTGGCGGATAAAAATATCAGTGTGGATATGATTATTCAGTCCCAACGTTGTCATATTATTGGTGATTATCCGACCCGAGATATTGCTTTTACGGTGGCACAAACGGACGCGGAGGCGGCGAAAGACTTATTAACACCTCTGTTAACAACTCTCAATTGTGGAGATTTGCGGGTTAATCCGGCGATCGCCAAGGTGAGTATTGTCGGTTCTGGGATGATTGGCCAGCCAGGAGTTGCGGCGAAAATGTTTGCGGCTTTGGCTCAGGATGGCATTAACATTGACACCATCGCCACCTCGGAAATTAAAATTAGTTGTGTCATTTCTGAGGCGGATGGTGTTAAAGCGTTACAAGCTATTCACAAGGCTTTTGAGTTAGGAGAAACAGAAAAACTCGATTAACTAGGATTGATTTACGAGTTTGGCAGATTTGGTTTTTAGTATTCATTAAAACTTGTTTTGACTGGTTTTTTAAATCTCAATAAACCCCTCGGTTGGACTTCTCATGATTGTGTGGCTAAGCTGCGCGGCCTACTCAAAACCAAAAAAGTGGGCCATGGGGGAACTCTTGACCCTAAAGCCACGGGAGTCTTGCCTCTGGCTATCGGACGAGCCACCCGATTATTACAATATCTTCCCGATGACAAAGCTTATCGGGCCACGGTTCGCTTTGGCATCACGACAACAACAGATGACCTCGAAGGTGAGGTGATGTCACAAACCGAAGTTCCTCAATTATCCTTAGCACAAATTGAGGCAATTTTACCGCAATTTGTCGGCAGGATTGAGCAAATTCCGCCTCAATATAGTGCGATTCAAATGGGAGGAAAACGGCTTTATGATCTCGCTCGTGCTGGGGTGGCGGTTGATGTCCCCTCCCGAGAGGTTCAGGTGTCGAGTCTTGAGGTGCTTCACTGGCAGCCGGGAGACGTACCAGAGGTGACGTTAGCCATCGCCTGTGGGGGGGGGACTTATATTCGGGCGATCGCCCGTGATTTGGGGACAGTTCTCGGCTGTGGTGCAACTCTGGTTCAACTCGAACGCACCGAGAGTAGTGGCTTTCATCTGCAAGATAGTCGCACCCTTGAGGAACTGATTGAACAGGTGGAACGGCAGCAGGAGGACTCTTCTGGAACCCTCCGAGATGGGAGTTTGGCGTTGATTCCGCCGCAGGTGGCGATCGCTCATTTACCGCGAGTGGTGTTACCTGAAGATCTGGCACAACGCTGGTGTGTGGGGCAACGCTTTGGGCTAGAACTAGAGGCAACGTATTTGCAGGCTGAGTCGTTGGCGGTTTTTACCGAAGATAACCGTTTTTTGGGGATTGGAACCTGGAAACCAAGCCGAAATCAAGGGGATTTAACGCCTCAGTTTGCACCGAAGTTAGTCTTTTATCAGGTTTAGGGTTTTTCTTATGACGACCAAAGATCTCAATGGGTTTACTGGGTTAACGCTCGTTCTGGTTTTTGTGGGGTTAATTGCCTTTGCCATTCTGCGCTGGTTAGGGGTTTACACGGGTAACTTTTTAGAGTGGAGTCTTGGGGTTGCCATGTTTTGGTGGCTGGTGGTGGTGACGACGATTCCTTGGAATGTTCACTTTAGCGCCAAACAGGTGGCAATGGATGCAAAAGAGTCTCGGGAGAAGGGGATTCGGGTTAACGTTGAGAATGTTGATTATGTGAATGTGATTGTCCGTCGTTCTCTGGCGATCGCGATCGCCCTCCATGGACTCTCGGCCCTGGGGTTTTATCTGTTGGCCGTGACGGGGGTCAGTGCGATCGGCTATATTGGGTCGGGAGCGTCTCTGTTACTGACGGGATTGCGCCCGGCGATCGCCTTTTATCAGTATCTCAGCGAACGGTTACGGGAGATTGGGCAAGCGGTCAAATACCCCCGTGACGATATCACTAAGGTTCGCGCTCGGCTCATGTCTGTCGAACAAGACTTGCAACGGCTTTCGAATCAGGTGAATCCAGACCAAGTCAACTCCGTCACCGCCTCTCAACAGCGACAACTTGAGGCTCTGCGTCAGGATGTGACCCGTTTATCAACGTCTCACAGGACGCTAGAAGCCCAGAACGCTGCTGATCATGACCGTCTAGCTCGGGAGGCTCAAGGGGCGATCGCCAAACTCAATGCGGACGCTGAGTTTCTCGATCGCGCTCGTGAACTAATCCGCTTTTTCAAGGAAGCCTAAGAAAACAATAGATAGGGGTTAATAATTAACAATTGGAACCCCCATTTCTTCTGACCTCTTGCTTCTTGCCTCGGGCGACCACAAGGGTACGCCCCTACGTATTTTATCTTGCCTTCTTATGACGCAAAATATTGACGATACCCGAACAATTCTACGAGCCTTTAGTGGTTCGTTTATGTCCGCGACGATCTCGTTACTACTCTATCGATTGACGCTCTCGATTATTCAAACCTTTGCCAATAAACCCCTGACCACTGATAATCAAACCGCCTTGAACATTGCGGCGGCTGTTCGGACTTTGGTTATGGGGTTGAGTGCTTTGGCGACGTTTGTGTTTGCCTTCGCGGCCTTGGGTTTGTTTCTGTTGGCTCTGCAAACTCTGCTTCGGAAGCTTTTTGCTAAGACGAATGAGGAGTCGGTTGAGCTTTAACAGCAGCAGCCCCGCGCTCTACCCGCTTCGGGTGAGCGTCGGGAAGAAGGCGAGCGAGTTGACGACTCTCCCCTGAGCAACGCCGTAGGCGAGGGAAGGGGAGATGGAGGAACCGAGCAACTTACTTGTCGGGTTGAGCAACGCTCTTTCGCTTCAGCCCCCCCTCACCAGCTCTGGGAGCACATCGATTTGGGTTCTGCCAGACGGTTTGCAGTCTGGCTTGCCTAAGCTCCATCTCTGACTTTTCAACCCTAATATTTAAGACCGTTTTAGCCATTGCCATGTCGTAGAATTTGCACTACAATACTATCATGAGAATCGCCTACCAATATCGATTAAGATTGACTCGCCAGCAACAAGCCACCGTCAATGACTGGCTTGAACTGTGTCGTCGTCAATATAACTATCGATTATCGGAGCGGTTCAACTGGTACGAACAGAATCGTTGTGATATCAATGCCTGTCCGCTCATCTGCTATCTACCAGAGCTAAAAAAACGTCCTGATTTTTATTCGCAAAAACGGGATCTGGTGAACTCGAAAAAGCTGTTCCCCGAATACAAGGCTCTCCCCTCTCATACCCTGCAAGACGGTGTTGCGCGGGTAGATAAAGCGTTTGCCCGATGGTTAAGTGGGGATAGTAATGGGAAGCGTAGCGGCAAGCCACGATTCAAAGGCCAAGGGCGGTTTCGTTCGATTGCGTTTCCTGACCCAGTTAAGCCAGAACATATCGACGGGCGGTTTATTCAGCTTCCGAAGATTGGCAAATTGAAGATGATTTTGCATCGTCCATTGCCCGATGGCTTCAAGGTTAAAACGGCTGCAATCACCAAGAAAGCGGACGGCTATTATATTACGCTGTCGCTTCAAGATGCTTCTGTTCCGGTTCTCAATCCTGATACTCCAGGAATGGAGAATACAATCGGGATTGATATGGGCTTGAAGTCGTTTCTAACTGACGACTCGGGTAAAGAGGTCGCCATTCCTCAACATTATCGGAAAGCACAGAAGCGTCTGAAGAAGTTGCAGCGTTCATTGTCACGCAAACAGAAAGGTTCTAATCGTCGTAAGAAAGCGATTAAGCGAGTTGCTAAGGCTCATTTGAAAGTCTCGAATACTCGCAAGGACTTTCATTACAAAACCGCCAAACAGCTTTTATCTCAGGGGAAACACATTGCACATGAAAATCTAAACATCAAAGGACTTGCCAAGTCGAGGCTGGCTAAATCAGTCAATGATGCCGGTTGGGGACAATTCCTGCAAATTCTCTCAATCAAGGCTGAAAGAGCTGGATTGTCTACGATTGCAGTGAATCCAAACGGTACTTCTCAAAACTGCTCCGGCTGTGATGCGAAGGTTCCAAAAGCCCTCTCAGACAGGCTTCATGTCTGCCCTGACTGTGGGCTAGAACTTGACCGCGACCACAACGCAGCAATTAACATTAAACACTTGGCGGTAGGGCATTCCGTCAATAAAGCTCAGGTAACGTCCGATGCGATAGCAGGAGTCACTGAGAAGCCCGCGCTCTATGCGTGACGCATGAGCGTCGGGAGTATGTCACGTGTCTTCAGGATGGCGCTTTGTCCTGGTGGCAGACTCGTCCCTGTCCCCTAGCTCAGCCAGGGGACGAGGAAGACAAGACGGCCTACGGTAGTAGTTGGTTCATATTCCAGGATTTTAGGGTTTTATCATAAGCACCAGTGATTAACGATTGACCGTCGGCGCTAAAGTCGAAGCTAACCCAGCCTTGATGGGATTTCATTTGACTGAGGCTGCCGCTTTCGGTGTGCAAGAGGGTGATATCGCCGTGAACATCGCCACTGGCGAGTAGATATTCTGACCCCAGACTGGAGGAAACGGGGAAGGGACTAAAGGCCAGGGAGACGACAGCATTGCGGTGCAAGCTATTTTCACGAATTCGGCGACCATTGCGGATATTCCACAATTGGACGGTTCCATCTTTGCTTCCGGTGGCCAGGGTTTCGCCGTCGGGACTTACGGCGACTGACCAGATTTCTGAGGAACTTGACACCAGGCCGCGTAGATGGTGACCGGTTTTCCAATCCCAGAGGTGAACTTTACCATCGGCCCCGGCGGTGACGAGAAAGCGCTGATTGGGACTGAAGGCTAAGCTGTGAACTTCGCCGTTGTGGGCGTTGAGGCTATGGCGGGGGGTGGAGTTGCGATCGCGCAGTGAGTAATAGAAGTTATCGCTGGTATCCCAAAGTTTGACGCTGCCATCGCGACTGGCACTGGCCAAGATGTCTCCGTTGGGGCTAAATTCTAAGTGATGCACGTCATCGTAATGTCCATACCAGGTGGCGAGGAGGTTGCCTCGCTGCATATCCCAGATTTTGATGGCGTTGTCGTTGCCGGTGGTCGCCAGGAGCCTACCATCGGGGCTAATGGCGACGCTGAAGACCGCTTCGGGATGCGCTTGGAACTGGGTGGGGAGGTGGCGATCGCGATGACGAATTTCGATGCTCCCGTCTCCTCGTCCGCTGACGATGGAACCATCCCGACTGACGGCCAGGGTCCAGATAGCATGGGTTCCTTGATTGAGGATTGCCATCTCGGGACCGGGATGGTTGCCTTTGCTGGGAAGGACTTTATCGAGGGTGCGATCGCCGGCGCTATTTAGGCTCGGGCCGGCAGATTCGCCATTTAATCGTAGTTGAGGAGCTTGTTGTCCCCAGAATTGCAGGAGGGTGAGGGCGAATGAGGCGGCCAGGAGTCCCGAGAGGGGACGGAGGACGAGCAGAGCGTCCCAGTTGATCGGTAAGTCAAAGCGGTTGAGGTCGGCCAGGGCCGCGTCGGCGCTCTGGTAGCGTTGGTTGAGGTCTGGGTGCAGCAGACGGGTTAAAACCCGAGTCAGTTGGGGTGTGATGGAAACGCGGCAGCGATCGCGCCAGTGCCAGGTTCCCTGGCGGTCATCATAGAGGTCAAAGGGAGATTGACCGGTGAGCAGATGGATACAGGTAACGCCGAGGCTATAGAGGTCGCTACTGGGTCCGGGGTGGCCGTCGATTTGTTCGGGGGCGGCGTATTCGGCCGATCCCGTTAGAGGTTCGCTGTCCCGTCCGCTGGGGGTAGCGGTGCAATGCAGGGCGCTGAGATCAACTAAAATCCATTGTCCATCCCGCTGAATTAGGTTTTGCGGTTTGATGTCACGGTGCAGGAGTTGGCGATCGTGCAGATCTCGCAGAGTGGGTAAAATCTGATTGAGCAGTTGCCGAATTTGGGCTTCGGTCCAGGCTCCTTGCAGTTGTAGGTACTCTTCGGCGGTTTTGCCGTGGATGTATTCATCGACGAGGTATTGGCTGCTCTCGTCGTCGAAGGCGGCCAGTAAGCTGGGCAGGTGGGTATGGTCGGCCAGTTGTTCCCACCGCATCAGCACGGGGTAGGGGAGGGGAAATTCGCCTCGGCGGCGATCGCGCGATCGCACCACACAGAAGCTCTGGGATGGGGTGTCTTCGTCTAGGGCCAGAACGGTTCGTCCATCATGGCTGAGTGCTTTTAAAACTCGGTAGCGTCCTTTAATGGGCAAACTTGGCACCGCCGCGTCGGGGTGGGAGGCTGGGCTAGACTGGGGGCGTAGGGAAAAGTTTTCGCTCATGGTGATGAAGAGGCTAACGGTGTGAGGAAGAAAAATCCTCTTTTCAGGTTAACGCTTTCTTCCTCATTCACCTTCATTCACCTTGGCCTTCCCTCATCTGTAGAAGGCTTCAGGTCACGATTCTTGGACTTTTCTAGCTGTTTCTGAGCTGTTGAGATTACGAAATGTTGCCGGTTTGCCTCCCCTAGCGCGACGGGTTTCTCAGTAAAAATACTGATATCACCGGGATTTCCTGGCCGTTATCTCCGGTTCTGTTTCTTGTACAGTATTGCTTGAGATAACGAATTGTTGACTTCTGTAACATTAGCCACAATTCAGGTAGACGGGATCGGCAGGGGCTTTTAATCTGATAGGGGTTAGCCCAGAGATGTTGACTCAAGTTCGCTAGTCCGGGCTATATCTAAGCGGTCTGGCTCTGCCGGGACATTGGATGTAGAACCGGGATGTAGAACTGGGTCATTTTTTAGAGTTTTGTAAAGTTTGCTGAGGTAATCTTCGTTACATTAGAGTCCGGTTTTCGGACCGATTCTCAGGGGTCGGGGGAGTGATTTCCCTTGGGGGCTGAATCAGTCAGATACTCCCTCAGTCAAGGCTCGTCGCGATTAAGGCGATCGCCACCTCGAACGCCCAAGCGAAGATCAGCCGACGGAAGGGTCACGAGTTTGCCCATTCAGGCGGCTTAAAATCTTTACAAAACGTAACTCACAAATGCTCTGTGGCAGTGTATAAATTTATCGGAAGGGCATGAGTCATTCGACGGAAGTTGAGTTTCAGCGATTTTCGCACTCTCTCATCTAAGACATAAACGTTCTCAGTTTTGTCAGCCGTCAGTGGCTCAGCCAAGGCTACCGTCTAGGAGCCAAACCGTTAAAATACCTCGTTTGAACTAGACCAGCCCATCTCAAGTTAAGTAGGAGATTAATTCATGTTCGACGCATTCACTAAAGTCGTCTCTCAAGCTGACGCTCGTGGCGAGTACCTCTCTGCCTCCCAGCTCGATGCCCTGCAACAAATGGTTGCAGACAGCAACAAGCGCATGGACTCGGTTAACCGCATCACCAGCAACGCATCCACCATCGTGGCTAACGCAGCTCGCGCTCTGTTCGCTGAGCAGCCCCAACTGATCACTCCCGGTGGCAACGCGTACACCAGCCGCCGCATCGCCTCGATCTCGCGGCAGATCCGCTCCGCA
>CAZXWM010000002.1:41086-41327 GCA_964644215.1 uncultured Phormidium sp. | reverse complement strand
TGAAATTAAGGCCGTGTCG
This sequence comes from uncultured Phormidium sp., assembly GCA_964644215.1. Lineage (GTDB taxonomy): Bacteria > Cyanobacteriota > Cyanobacteriia > Cyanobacteriales > Geitlerinemataceae > Sodalinema. The sequence goes on along the minus strand of CAZXWM010000002.1, from coordinate 41,308 downwards.
TCACGGATGGCCCGTCGCAACTCCTCTAACTTCAGTTGTCCTTTGCCGTCTACCCCGAGATAGGTGACGCTATAGCCTTGTTTCTCCAGCCGTTGCAAGGGTTTGAGAATGGCGGGATGTTCAACGGCGGTGGTAATGATATGGCGTTTATCCGGTTGACTGTCGAGGGCGGCGCGGATAGCGGCGTTGGGCGTGGAGGGCGTTGAGGTGCTCGACGACGTC
>CAZXWM010000002.1:31014-41076 GCA_964644215.1 uncultured Phormidium sp. | reverse complement strand
GCCGCCACTGGTGAAGATGATTTCATTGGCTTCGGCGTGAATCAGGGCGGCGATCGCCTCGCGACTCTGACGCAGGCCGCGGGCAACTTGTCCCCCAAAGCGGTGCATACTGGACGGGTTGCCGTAAAACTGCGTGAAGTAGGGCGACATGGCCTCATAGACTTCGGGGGCGACGCAGGTGGTGGCGTTGTTGTCGAGATAAATGACTGACATGGTGGGGGCGAGGTGGGGGGCTGAGGTTACGTCTGAGGGTGACGGTAGCGATCATAAAAGTTGAATAGGGCCGTTTCGATGGTGTCGTACACTTGCACCGGTTCGATTCCGGCCTCGCGCAGACGATCCTCGGGTTCGATGCCAATGCGCGAAATCATAATCGCTTGGCAGTCTTGGAGTGTGGTCAGAATGGCACTGAGATCGCCGGGGCTATCCTCTGGGCCGTGACAGTAGGGGGCTACATCGCGGACTTCGATAAACTCGGCGTGCGATCGCGTCACGTCGTAGATATGAAACTGACTGGCATGGCCGAAGTGGGTATCGACGAGGCCTCGTTCCTGGCTGGCTACGGCGACGCGGGCTGTCGGTTCCGGTAGGGTTTGGGGATGGGCGGATGTGGATTGAGTAACGGTCATCAGTCCTCCTGAGCAATCCTGGGCAAGTCGTTCACTGAGAAAACTCAGTGGCTTTGTATGTATTGATACGGATAAAACTACCCGTAAATTCCTTGGCATTACTCTAAGTCATCGTTGTTCCGTTCCTGCCTCGGCCATTAGCCAATCGACCCATTGCGCTAAAGTCGATGTTCTGGGGCTTTAGAGCATTTAAAAAAAATTTTGGGGGGTGGGGGTCTAGCATCAATCTGTTATACTAGGGGCAGAACTATAGTTAGTATTTAGCTCTCTGATGAGAATAAAATGCTAGATTACTAAGCAATTAAAGTGGGATTTATCGGCGCAATCCCCATCGTCGCTGATTCTGTATGGCTCTACTGGTAAGTCTTTTAAGCTTTCTTAAGAAAGGTAGCTCTAATTATAAAGAAATAATTATTTTTTTTAATTCTGCTTATTTTATGTAAATTGTAGCAAAATACACAAGCAAGTTGTAAGCCTGATCTATTCATATCCCGGAACATCAAGGGATGTTAATGGGCGATCGCCATCAACAAAGAAATTTCGATTTTGTATCCTAACTTGCAGTTCATCTCTACTGAGCAATGTTAGGATAAGCCATCGGTCGATAACGGATGAGAGAAAACCGCTCTCTCAGGCTCCGCCGTATTTTCTACGAGTATTTACGGAAATCGCTTCATTCCTTTCTTGGCTTGTCTTGAAACCATCATGAACGACTGTCAGACTGCTGTTGTCCGTGACACCCACTCACCTCGCCTACTCGACACCACCCTCCGGGATGGAGAACAAATGGCTGGGGTGGCCTTAACCGGAGACGAGAAAGTGGCGATCGCCCGCTTACTCGATGCCATCGGCGTACCAGAAATCGAGGTGGGAATCCCGGCTATGGGAGGTGATGAAGCCCTAGCCATCAGCACTCTCGTCAATAGTTCTCTCAAGGCCGAACTCCTAGGATGGAACCGAGCCGTCATTTCGGATCTAGCAGCTTCCTTTAATTGCGGCTTGCACCGGGTGCATATTTCCCTTCCCGTCTCTGACATACAAATTGCGGCCAAATTTGGCGGCGATCGCCAACGTCTTTGGCAGCAATTGCACGAGAGTCTCAACTTTGCCCGCGATCGCAGTAGCTTTATCTCCGTGGGGGCAGAAGATGCCTCCAGAGCCGATCCCGACCTACTCCTAGCCGTAGCTAAAACCGCTCAAAGCCTGGGAGCGCAACGGTTTCGCTTTTGTGACACCGTAGGCATTCTCGATCCCTTCGAGATGATGAACCGGGTGCAGCGTCTCGTCCATCATCTCCAGATTCCCGTTGAAGTCCATACCCATGACGACTTGGGCATGGCCACCGCCAACGCCCTCGCCGGATTGCGGGCTGGGGCCAGCGTCGTTGATGTCACCGTCAATGGCATCGGCGAGCGGGCTGGAAATGCCGCCCTCGAAGAAGTCGTCATGGCCATGCGTCGCCTGCAAGGTTGGGATTTCGGCATTGATAGCCGTCAACTGCTGTTGCTATCGCGACAGGTTCAACAGTGGATGGCTGGGGGAACCCTACCTCCCTGGAAGGCGATCGTCGGCGACAATGCCTTCGCCCATGAAGCCGGGATTCACGCCGACGCCATCCTCAAAAACCCCCAAACCTATGAACCCTTCCCCCCGCAATGGCTGGGGGCAGAACATCAAGTTCGCATCGGCAAACATTCCGGGCGACGGGCGATCGCCGCCTGTTTAGAAGCCCAGCGAATGCCTGATCCCGGCTGGGGCGATCGACAAGGGCTTCTCGATGCTGTACGAGTGCGGGCGATCGAACTCAAACGAGGCTTAGCCGTCGAAGAAGTCTTAGCCCTAGCAGCATCATCGGCCTCCCAAACCTTTCCCTCGTAAACCTTCTAGCGAAGGCTCACGAGGGAAGGTTAACCGCCATCTCTAGCCGAAATCGAGAGTTAATCGACTGCGATCATGACATGACCCGCTTTAATGACAGCGTATGCTTCTTTCCCCCGAGTTAACTCCAACTTTTCAGCCGAGGTTTTTGTCACCATGGCCGTAATTTCAACCCCGGGGTTGATCTCCAAGGTTACTTCAGCGTTTACAGTCCCCAAATGGATATGTTTGACTGTTCCTTTCAAGACATTGCGTGCCGTGAGTTGCATGACGTTATTCAGGTTTAGTAAGTGGGTAGTCGGGCTACTCTTGTTATACCCCATAAAACCCAAAAAGGAAATTATTTTTGTCAAGAAAGTAAAACATTTTAAATGTTAATTAAAAAAGCAAAATTTTGAAGCCATTTTATTTAAAATTTTGCATCTAGTGCAATTTTGCACCCTACCCTTAATCTTTAAAGACTAATCATGGCCTACCGCAACGATTCATTCTATCCCAGTTGTTATACATGCCCCGAGACCTGTTTTCCCCAAGACTTTTCAGAACTTTCGTACAAGTATGGTAAAGGCGCTCGGCGATCGCTAAACCTGAAAATCCTTCACCTAAACTGGCTTCCCGTCGGGTCTAACTGTGCCCATCAGCAAGGAGTCCCCCAGCCCAATCAGCCCCCTCCCCAACACCATCCCCTAGACCACAGCCTCAACATTGCCTCAACTTTAGTCATTTGGGAAGGATGTAACCTCCTGACTCAACGACAGGATATTCCCTGGACTTGGCAAGCCGATCGCTGGACCTATCGCAAACCCGTAAAACGAGGACGCGGTGAACTCCAATTCTGGCTCCGAGAGGAGAAAAAAGACGAAACAACAGCCTCTGACATCAGCAAATTTGATATTCGCTCAGCCTGTTTACATCTCATTTATGCCGCCCAAGCGACCCAATTAGCCGAACCCTGGCATGAGACATTTTCCCTGAGCGATCGCGACCTTGCCGCCTACGTCGGACTGCAACGGCGACGAGACTTGAACCAACAGGAAAAAATCAACCTCCTCGAACGCTTAGTTCGACAAGTGAGTCGTCTGTCCGTCGCCATCCGTTGGCTACAACAAGGCGATATTCCTGCCTTTGAAGAAGCCGAACATCCTCTTTGGGAATTGGTTGACCTTCAATATCACCAAACCCCCGGCTTCACCGTTGTCATTCGTCCCGGAATTTGGGCGCGTCATTTCCTCAACCCCCACGGCCAACAACAAGGACAAGGATTTTATCAAACCACCAGCATTGAGCGAGATTGGATTGAACTAGCCTTTCGTAACTGGCAACAACATCCCGGAATGGTGCGATCGCTATTTTGGCTCATCTTCAAACTCCGCTTTGGCCGCCAGAGTCCCCTGCGAGTCTCAACCTTCATGACCATCGCCTATGGCCGGGCTAAACTCGAACGAGCCGAGAGCGATCGCGACACCCGCAAACGCCTCATCCGCACCTTCGAGCGCGACTTAGAACTCCTCGCCGAAGCCGGACTCCCCCCCCAATTCGACCCCAAAACCTATCCCCTCGAAATCCGTCCCCTCTGGGCCAAACTGCAAGCACTCCCCGACGACGACGATCCCAGTAATTTCTGGATCTGCCAAAGCGAGAGCGATCGCGCCCTGCTCGACTTCGCCCCCCGAGGCAAATGGAAACACCTCAAAAAAGCCCGTTTCAGTGGCTTCAAACCGCAAAAATAACCCTCTAGGGCAACGACAAAGGATTACCAGATGGGTTCCCCTCCCGCAACAACAACAAACGTGATGGAAATAACCCCACACACCAAGGAAACGGGCGAGACTTCAAGCGTTCCCACTTCTCCTTAAACACCTCCGCCCGCAAATGATAATCCCCAGAATCTGCCGGAGGTTGCCCCAACTTGAGATACAGCGTTTGCCGATGAGGCGTTTCACTACTCCCCGCTATCCAAGCCGGGAACCGATTGGCCCCCTCTAAACTGTCCAAAAAAGCAATATGATGAGCGCGAATCCCCACATGAGTTTGCAGCGGCGACACTAACTCCTCCGTCTCCAGCGTACAATTCCAATCCAAGGCCCGAATTTTGTGAGTTGACAGCCATTCTACGCGAGAATAGTTCTTACATCCTGTCAACTGAGCCACCGTGACACTTCCGGGATCATCAAAAATCCCTTGTTTATTGCCCTGGGCCATCATCTTCCCGTGAGAGAGAACCAACAGTTGCGGACAAAGGCGATAGGCTTCTTCTAAATTGTGACTGACAAATAACGTTAACCCTCGATAGTCCGCCAGAGTTTGACTCAATTGGGTTTCTAAAGCACTGCGTAAATGAGCATCCAGAGCGGAAAAGGGTTCATCGAGAAGTAACAGATCTGGTTCCGGGGCCAAGGCTCGGGCCAACGCCACTCGTTGCTGTTGTCCGCCCGAGAGTTGATGAGGATAGCGATCGCCCAACCCCGACAATTGCATCTGCTCCAACTGTTGAGCGACACGGTAGCATCTTTCGATTTTCCCACAATGTTTCAAACCATAGGCGATATTTTGCCCAACCGTCAGATGAGGAAAAAGGGCGTAATTTTGGAAGACAAATCCTACTCGGCGATCGCGACTGGGACGGTTAATCCCTCGTCGAGACTCATAGAGAACTCGGTCATTCAAGATAATAATTCCAGAATCGGGTGAATCAATCCCCGCAATACAGCGTAGGGTCAGACTTTTCCCTGATCCCGAACTTCCCAGCAGTCCCAAAGGAGCGCGATCCACCGTAAAGTCAACATCTAGACAATAATTAGCTAGATTTTTTTGAATGCAAACCGTTAGAGACATGAAAAGTTATTAATACTATATAATTTAATTTCTTAGCCTGTTTTGTTATCCTCTAACTTGCGAACCCAATAGAGAAACATAAAGGCGATCGCCGTAATCATTAAAACCATACTATTCGCCCGACCATACTCTCTCGACTCCACCGCATCATAAATCGCCAGAGGGAGAGTTTGAGTGCGTCCAGGGATACTTCCGGCCACCATCAACGTCGCCCCAAACTCTCCCAAACTTCTCGCCACACTGAGACTAAATCCCGCCAAAATGCCTCGATACGCCAGAGGGAGCGTAATCCGCCAGAGAACCTCCACTTCACTCGATCCCAGAGTTCGGGCCGCCGCCTCCAGTTCCGGGTTGACATTAGCGATCGCCGCCCGCGTCGACTCAACCATCAACGGTAACGCCACCACCGTCGAGGCGATCGCCGCCGCTTGCCAAGTAAACAAAATATCCACCCCTAACCAATCCCTTAGCGGACTCCCCCGGCCCAACATTAAAAGTAGGCCATACCCGACAACACTTGGCGGTAACACCAGCGGTAAATTTAACAACGTCGAGAGCAAGAGTTGTCCAGGAAAGTGAGTTTTAGCCAAAAAAATACCCAAGCCTAAACCGAGTATTAAGATGACACCACTCGCGGCCAGAGTCACTTGTAGAGAGAGAAGAGAAGGCTGCCAAATCATCGAGTTGAGACATCATCAGGGAGAACAAAACCATAGCGTTCCATCAGCGGCCGTCCTTGATCTCCATTCACAAACGCCGCAAACTGTTTCCCCAGTTCAGGATGGGGAGCATTTTGGGGCACCGCCAACATTTGTTCGAGAGGATTGTGCAGTTGCGCCGCAAGCGTCACCCAGCGTCCCGGTTTCTCCACACTAATCGACAGGGCGGCGATCGCCACATCCACATTGCCCGTCATCGCATATTGCTGAGTCTGACTGATATTTTCCCCTAAAATCAACTTCGGTTGTAATTCCTCCCAAATTCCCGCCCTTTGCAGCGCCTCTCGGGCCGCAGTCCCATAAGGAGCATGATTGGGGTTGGCGATCGCCACCCGTTGCACCTCCGGCTTCAGCAAATCCTCAAGCTGGTTAATCTCGAGGGAACCCTCCTCCCGTTGCCAGAGAGTAATTCGTCCCACCCCATACAGGGCTTTCGTCTCCGGGAACACCAAGCCATTTTCGTCTAACTCTTCCACAAATTGGCGATTGGCCGCCGCAAACAAATCCACCGGCGCACCTCGGGCAATTTGCCGAGCGAGTTGTCCCGTAGACCCGAAATTAAAAACCACTTGATGTCCCGTTTCTTGCTCCCACAATTGACCAATTTTAGGGAACACATCCTTGAGATCCGAAGCCGCTGAAACCGTAATCGTAACCGAAGCAGAACTTGACTCAGCCTCGGAAAGCGATGGACCCAGCGCCGAGAGACCAACCGCCATCAACAGTCCCAGAACTGCCAAGCCAAGAAACCATGACAGTCTATTCATTATTCCTATTGATAAAAGTCTAATAGAGACAGATTAAAGGATTCTCAGACAACCAACAGTGTAACACCACACAAATTGTCTAAAATTAGTCTTAGCAATCAGAGGAGAAATTGCCTAATGACTCAACTGTATCTCATCCGCCATGGAATTGCCGCCGATCGCAATCCCCAAACCTATCCCGACGATCGCCAACGGCCCCTCACCGACACTGGAATCAAAAAAACCCGTAAAATCGCCAAACGGCTCGCACAACTAGGTCTACAGTTCGACTATCTCCTCACCAGTCCCCTCGTGCGAGCGCAACAAACCGCCGAAATTCTAGTCAACGCCAAACTCAGTACAAAACCCGAGATTTCCACCCCCCTCGCCCCCACCGGGGAGTTGCAGGACTGGCTAGATTGGTACAATGCTATCCCCAAAACAGGCAAAAACGGCGATGTGGCGATCGCCGTCGTTGGACATCAACCCGATCTCGGCCATTGGGCCGAACAGCTCATTTGGGGAGAACCTCGCGGTCAACTTATTGTCAAAAAAGCTGGAATCATTGGAGTCAATCTCCCTGATGAGGGGGAGAGTATTGGCCAGAGTCAACTGTTCTGGCTCGTTCCCCCGCGATTGTTGCTGTAGTTAGCTGCGAAAATCAGATCTAGGAATGAAACCGAGGACTTACATCCAGGGCGATCGCCCATCAATCAGACCCTTCGCATAACTGATGGCTTGGTCTTGGCAGGCGTGACCCTCACCCTGACCTTTCACCTCATTCCCGTGAGGATCAATCACCGTCGCCCACCACCAGGCGCGGCTATAGCGTGGAATAATCAAATGTCCCTTATAGACTTGGCTTTGGGGTTGCGTATCGGTTAGAACCCGATCGCCTCCCGACAGAGAAGATGTTGTAATCATAGCTTGGGGTCTCCCAGAAACAGACATCATTCGAACAACGGAAGATCCACCCTCGTCACTCCCATTATGTCGCGAGTTTTACAGATTTTATACCCTTTTGTCACCTCTGCAACATTTCGTCCCCAACTCACACCACATCAGAGACAACAAACCCGCAACCAGCAGGGAGACGATAGGATAGATCGACGATCAACAACAGGCAAACGTTCCCTGAAGCAGGGACCAGCAGCCAACCAGGAGAGTTAGACTAGGATGCCGGCCAAAACCACCACCACACTGCGAGAACGCTTCAACATCTCAAAATGGGCAATTCAGCATCGGGGATTGACCATCGCCATTTGGCTGGCCATCGCCGTCGCCGGACTCTTCGCCTACACCTCCTTAAAATACGCCCTCTTTCCCGACATTACCTTTCCCGTTGTTATCATCAACGCCTCAAGCGACTATGACAGCGCCCTAGCCACCGAAGACCAACTAGCCGAACCCATCGAAGCCCAACTTGGGGATCTCCCCGGCCTCGACAACATCCAAGCCAGCATCTATCCCGGACGGACCGTGATTCGCGTCCTCTTTAAAGTTGGCATGAACCCGCCAGCCAAGCCGTCCGCGATCGCCTCGACCAACTGCAACTAGCCAACTCCGCCGAAATCGAAGTCATTCCCCTCAACCTCAACGAATCCGCCGCCATCAGTTACGCCCTACGGCCCAACCCCAACCCTGGCCCCAACCCTGGCCCCAACACGACCTTAGACGCGATCGCCCGCCTCAGCCGCCAACAACTCATTCCCCAACTCGAACAACTCCCCGGCGTCTTGCGAGTCGACCTTCTCGGCGACGCCAACCTCCCCCAAGGCGATCGACCCGACATTCTCGACGACGACATCACCCTTTCCGCCCCCACCCTGATTCGCTTCGCCGCCGACAACGCCCTCGCCCTGCAAATCATCAAACAAGGCGACGCCAACACCCTCGACGTCGTCAATCAAGTCGAAACCAGCATCGCCGAATGGGACCAAGACTATCCCGACATTCAATTCGACCTCGCCGCCAGCCAAGCCGACTTCATCCGCGAAGCCACCCAAGCCACCATCGACACCCTCTGGGTCGCCATCATCCTGGCCGTCATCGTCATCTTCGCCTTCCTGCGGAACCTCTCGGCCACCCTCATCACCGCCCTAGCCATTCCCATCTCCCTCCTGGGAACCTTCATCGTCATGGCCATCTATGACTTCAACCTCGAAACCATCACCCTGTTGGCCCTGGCCCTAACCATCGGCATTATCGTCGATGACGCCATCGTTGAAGTCGAGAACATCGCCCGTCACATCGAAGACGGACACCCCCCTCGCCAAGCCGCCATCGCCGCCACCAACGAAATTGGCCTCACCGTCTCCGCCTCCACCCTCACCATCGTCGCCGTCTTTCTCCCCGTCGCCTTCATGGGAGGAACCGTCGGTCAATTCTTCAAACCCTTCGGTCTCACCGTCTCCGCCGCCGTCCTCATCTCCCTCCTCGTCGCCCGGACCCTCTCCCCCGTCCTCGCCGTCTATTGGCTGAAAGCCACAGCTAACCCCAACAGCGATCGCCCCAATTCCCCCTCCCCCAACCTTCTCGATCGCCTTTACCTTCCCCTACTGCGCAAAGCCCTCACCCATCCCTGGCTAACCCTCGCCATCGCCGTTCTCAGCCTCATCGCCGGAATCGCCCTCATTCCTCTGATTCCCAAAGGCTTTATTCCCCAACTCGATCGCGGCGAGTTCAACATCCTCTACACCGCCCCCCTTCCCGAATTTCCCACCCCCAACGACGAGTCCGCATCCCTAGATTTTGAAACCCTGCAATTTCCCAACGTTTACCCCGACTTCGACCCCAACACCCGCGAAGACTTCGACCCAGCCTTAAATCCCCGCATCAGGATTCTCAACAGCACCCAAGACATCGCCGCCGACCTCGAAACCGTTGTCCGCGACCATCCCGACGTCGCATCCGTCTATACCCTAATCGGCTATCGTGGCGAACCCAATCGTGGTCGTATCACCGTCAAACTGCGACGCGATCGCCGCCAAGACACCGCCAGCGTCCAACAAGACCTCCGCGATCGCCTCCCCCAGCCCCAAAGAACCCGCATCAGCGTCGAAGACATCCAATTCGTCGAAATCGGCGACAGCAAACCCCTGCAAATCGCCCTCCTCGGCGACAACCTCGTGCAACTCAACCAAACCGCCCGCGAGATTACCACCGCGATCGCCGATCTACCGGGCCTCATCGACATTGAAACCACCGCCAGCGACCCCAACGAGGAGATCACCACCATCCGCCGCAAATCCGGGG
>CAZXWM010000002.1:1543-31004 GCA_964644215.1 uncultured Phormidium sp. | reverse complement strand
GGCCCTCGGCGATGCGACCGATGATGTCGTGGCGATCGCCCAATCCCTCCTCCCCGACAGCATTCGCCTCGACCTCGGCGGCGACGCCCAAAACGCTGCCAGCGTCTTTCGCAGCTTTGGCGGAACCCTGGCCCTCTCCATCACCTGTATGTTGCTGGTGTTAATTCTGCCCTTCGGCCGTCTCTTAGAACCCCTCGTCGTCGGCCTATCCCTTCCCCTGGCGATCGTAGGTGCATTACTCGCCCTACTCATCACCCAAAGTGACTTTGGCATGATTTCCCTAATTGGAACCATCTTCCTCTTAGGACTCTTAGACAAAAATGCCCTCCTTTTAATGGACTATGCCAACCAACTTCGCAAAACCGGAAAACCCCGATTTGAAGCCCTATTAGAAACCGGAACCGTCCGCTTTCGTCCCATCCTCATGACCACCGCCTCTACTGTCTTAGGAATGTTACCCATCGCCATCGGTTGGGGAGCAGGTTCTGAATTACGCCAACCCATGGCCGTCGCCATTATTGGTGGCTTAATCACCTCAAGTTTACTAAGTTTAGTCGTCGTTCCCGTCCTCTATGGACTCTTAGAAGATGGCTGGTCAAAACTACGTCAAAAAAGCCACTAACCCCAAAAATCACTATCCCCAAAAACTACTATCTCCAAAAACTGCTATCTCCAAAAACCACCATCCCAGCAAAGATTTTCAGGATATAGGAGTAATGTGTTGCATGGCATACCAAATTATAGGGGCTAAAAATCCCCTCCTGGGAGGGGTGCCCGCAGGGCGGGGTGGGTTCTCCCCTATTCCCTATTCCCTATTCCCTATTCCCTGTTCCCTATTCCCTATTCCCTGTTCCCTATTCCCTGTTCCCTATTCCCTATTCCCTATTCCCTTCTTCCCCCTAAGATTTACACAAAAAATCAAAATCTTTATGAATCTGTTCAATCACCTTAATTGGGCTTTCCTCCGGCAAAACCTTTTGATAATAAATTCTAGCAATGTCCTCAAAAACCGGCGCAACTTGGGGCTTACCAAATTCCTGAGACCAGTCAAACACACGATAGCGAACACTGTGGTAAAATTCAGAAACAGCCTTTTTAGATCCTTTATCAAGAATTTTAATAATTTTGTTTATTTTCTCATGATTAGGAATAACATCTCCAGGAGCATTTAAAAGCTCATTTAAGACCACCTGATTTTTCTCCGAAAAACCGCCTTTCTTGGGAGATTCTGGCTTTTGAAGCGTCCAAACAAAGCTAAAAAGGGCAAACAGAATTAAAAAATTACGCACAACAGGTTTGCTCACCAAAATAGTCTAGTCTAGTCTCATCCCCATCCTAACAACACCTCCAGCAAAACCCCAGCCATGCAGCCAAAAATCTCCCCAGTCCTGCTCAGTTTCGCCAGCCTCCCCCTGCTGCTGGGTAGTTGCACCCCCAGTCCAGCCCCCGAACCCGGCCCCGAACCATCTCCCCCAGCCGCCGCATCACCCTCCCCGAGTCCCGAACCGCCGCAACTCTCCCTCGCCGATCCCGATCCTGAGGTTCAGCAACAGGTACAAGAGTATATCAACCGTCTCGCTCGTCAGGGGTTCGACCCTCAGCAACAGGGAGTTTGGCTACAAACCGACGATGAATTATTAGCCAACATTGGCGGAACCGTACCCCTTCCGGCGGCCTCCCTCACCAAACTAGCCACCACCCTAGCCGCCTTACGTCAGTTGGGAGTCAATCATCGCTTCTCGACCCAGTTTTTCCCCCAGGGAGAGTTACAAGATGGCGTCTTAGAGGGGGATTTATGGGTCGTAGGAGCCATGAATCCGCTTTTTGTCTGGGAAGACGCGATCGCCATCGCCAACCAACTCACAGAAGCCGGATTACAACAAGTCAACGGCGATTTAATCATCGTCGGCGACTTCTTTATGAACTTTGAAGAAGACTCCCTCCTCTCGGGGGAACTCCTCAAACAAGGACTCAACGCTCGTCTTTGGCCATCAGCAGCCGAAACCCAATATCGAACCCTTCCCCCAGACACCCCACGGCCCGACATTGCCATTTCGGGCCAAGTTCGTTACCGTTCCCAACCTCCCCCAGAGTTCGAACCCTGGCTTAACTATGAGTCGCCGCCACTCCCCCAAGTCTTGAAACTGATGAATCGCTATAGTAACAATGCGATCGCCCATATCCTCGTCAACGCCGTCGGAGGGTCCGCCACCGTTCGCCAAGAAGTCATCACCGCCACCGCAATCCCCGAACGAGAAATTCAACTGATGAACGGGTCAGGATTAGGACGAGAAAACCAAATGTCACCGCGAAGCGTAATTCGTATCTATCACGCCATTGAACGAGAATTATCGCCCCACGGATTAAGCCTCGGCGATGTCGTGGCGATCGCCGGCGAACCCGAAGGAATTTTAGCCATTCGTCCCCTTCCCCCCCGTGCAATCCTCAAGTCTGGAAGCCTCAATTCAGTTAGTACTCTTGCCGGAGTTTTACCCACTCAAAACAAAGGAAAAGTTTGGTTTTCCATCCTTAACGGCGGCGGCGATATTGAAATTTTGCGAGCTGAACAAGAGCGATTCTTAAACAAATTAGAAACCCAATAAGAATAGAAAACAAAATAAAAATAACGGTTAGGGTACGTCCCGGCTTGCAACCCTGTTGAACTTTGACCAACATCCTAAAAACTGCCGGGACGCACCGCCCTGGAGAAACAATTTTGAGGTCATTATTTCTCGGGATAATTATTCCAAAAAAACGTCAATCATTAACGACTACTTACCAATACAAAACCGACTAAAAATGCGATCGAGAACCGACTCCGTAATCTCCTCTCCCGTAATTTCCCCCAAAGCGCGAATCCCATCCCGTAAATCAATCGTCCAAAAATCGAACGGTAAGCCCTCCTCAATCGTAGTTTGAACCTGTTGCAACGCCAACTTTGCCCGAGTCAACGCCGCCGCCTGACGTTGATTAATACAAAACTCTAAATTACCAATCTCCACATCCTTCGCATTCGCCTTCTGCAAAATGGCCGCCTCCAACCCCTCAATTCCCTCCTGTTGCGCCGCCGCCGTCAATACCGGAGCCTTACAATAGGGAAGTTGCGGTGGTTGAGTCACCAAATCGCACTTATTGAGGATTGTAATGACAGGGCGATCGCACACCCGCCGATAAATCGCCTCATCTTCCGCTGTCCACCCCGACAGCGCATCGAGGACCAACAACACCAAATCCGCCGCTTCTAAGGCCTGACGCGATCGCTCCACCCCAATTTGTTCAATGCGATCGCTCGTCTCCCGAATCCCCGCCGTATCCAACACTTGCACCGGAATCCCCCTCACCACCAACTGCGACTCCACCACATCCCGCGTCGTCCCCGGTAAATCCGTCACAATCGCGCGATCGCTACGACTCCAAGCATTCAACAAACTGGATTTTCCCACATTAGGGCGACCCACGATCGCCACGGACAACCCCGTCCGTAACAACTCCCCCTGACTAGCCGTGGCCTCAATCCTCTCCATCTCCAGCAACACCGCCGCGAGATCCCCAGCCACCGCCGTCTCATCCAACGGCGGTAAATCCTCCTCAAAATCCACCCGCGCCTCAATCTCAGCCAAAATATCCAAACATTGACCCCGTAAGCGACGAATCGGCTCGGCCAACTTTCCCCGAACCCCCGCCAACGCCGCCTGAGACGCCGCCTGAGACTGCGCCCCCACCAAATCCGCAATACTTTCAGCCTGAGTTAAATCAATCCGTCCATTGAGAAACGCCCGCAACGTAAACTCCCCCGGCGTCGCCAAACGAGCCCCCGCCTGCAAACATAACTGCAACACCTCCTGCACCACCATCATGCCCCCGTGACAGTGAAATTCCACCACATCCTCGCGCGTATAAGAGCGAGGCGCTACCATGAGTAACAACAGGGCTTCATCCACCAGCAGCGAAGTTTGCGGATGACGGATCGTTCCGTAGAGAATACGATGCGTCTCCCACACTTGCTGTCCTGGGGCGTGAAATAACCGTCGTGCGATCGCGATCGCCCCGTCCCCCGACAAGCGTACAATTCCCACACTCCCCTCTTGGGGGACAACCGCCGTGGCGATCGCCGCGATCGTCTCCCGGTGTAGCACTGCTTCAGACATTCGTGAATGCTCGTATCAAATAGCCTTTTCATCCTAGTCTGTTGTACAGTCCCTTGACAGTCAACCCTGTTTTCCCAGGCGATCGCCCCCCAAAAGCTCCAGATTTCCCATTTGCAACCGTTGCACCCATCTATGACTCAACCTATAGGCTCACGGCTTCTAACCCAACTCATTCAGCTCATCGAACGGGGTTGGCGGATTACCCGCTACTACTACTGGCGACTGATTCGCCTCCAAGATCCCCCCAAATATATCGCCAGAGGCGTAGCCGTTGGCGTCTTTGCCGGTTGTTTTCCCTTTTTTGGAATGCAAACCCCCATCAGCATCCTCCTCGCCGTTCTCTTTCGGGGTCATAAACTCTGTGCTGCCGTCTGTACCTGGATTAGTAACCCCCTCACCTACGTTCCCATCTATTGGCTGAACTTCCAAATTGGGCGATCGCTCCTGAGATCCGGTCATGACGCTCCCAGCCAATGGGACTCCCTAGACGTCTTCCTCGACGAAACCGGCGAATTATTTGCCGACTTACTCGTCGGTTCTATCGTCACCGCCACCCTTCTCAGCCTAGCCAGTTACATTGGCACAGTACGGCTAGTGAAGGCCTGGCGAGCTAAACGAGACCAAGAACGACAACAGAACCAAGAAACAAAGCAACAGGACCATCATAACGCCCGTCGCTCTCACCTCATCTCCTCCAACCGCTAACCCCTCGAACGTCTCGGAGAATATTCCCCAAAGATTCATCGCAAAATGTCGTCCAGTATAATTAAGACCAGAGATTTGTGGAGTAGGAGCGTCCTGATGTGGCAGGTGCGAGCAAAACCCTAGTGATTGGCACACTTTTAGATAGACGCTATCGCATCATCAAAATTTTGGGATCGGGGGCCTTCGGCCAAACCTATCTCGCCGCTGACGTTCGTCGTCCTGGATTACCCAAATGCGTCGTTAAACAACTCTCTCCCGTCAAAGGGGGAATGGAATGCCTCGAAACCGCCAAACGCCTCTTTGAACAAGAAGCCGAAACCCTCGAACAACTCGGCAGCCACGATCGCATCCCCCGACTGCTGGCCTACTTTCAAGAAGAGCAACGACTCTATCTTGTCAAAGAATACGTCGATGGCCATCCCCTCAGCGAAGAAATCCTGCCTGGCCAGGTTCTCTCCGAAGCCACCGTGGCCAAAATTTTGTGGGACATCCTACACATCCTCGTCTTCGTCCACCAGCATGAAGTCATCCACCGCGATGTTAAACCCGAAAATATCATCCGCCGCGACCATGACCAAGAACTGATCCTCATTGACTTCGGGTCCGTCAAAGCCCTCAGCCAACAAATTGCCCAAGACGATGCCCTACGCACCATCGCCGCCGGAACCCCCGTCTATATGCCCATTGAGCAGTTCCAAGGCAATCCTCGTTACAACAGCGATATCTATGCCCTCGGGGCGATCGCCGTGCAAGCCCTCACCGGCGTTTCCCCCAACAACCTGCCCAAACTCCAAGACGAGTCAGGAACCCTGATTTGGCGCAAACGCACCCAAGTCTCCGACGATCTCGCCGCCGTCATCGACAAAATGGTGCTTTACTCATGCAGCAAACGCTATCAATCCGCCCAAGAGGTCTTAGACGACCTCGCCCCCATCCTCGAACGCTATCAAGACAACACCGACAGCGACAGTCCCCCAGACGACGAAGCCATCGACGTTGTGGCCAGCCCCTCCCCTTCCCGGCTTTGGCTTCCCTGGCTTGGAGGCCTACTGCTGCTGTTTCTAACCTTAGGCCTAGGCGTTTGGCTCTGGCAACGTCCCCGCGAAAGCCGCGCCCAGGACTTTTACGATCGCGCCCTCAACAACGTCGAACAGGGTCAACCTGACGCCGCCCTACAAGCCCTCAATCAAGCCATTCGCCATAACCCCAACCATAGCCAAGCCTATTACCAACGGGCTAATCTACGCTTTGACCAAGGAGACCATGACGGGGCCATCGCCGACTACAGCCAAACCCTAGACCTCGAACCCAACAACACCGACGCCCTCTATAACCGAGGCTTAGCCCGAGTCAAAGCCGGAGACTTAGAAGCCGCCCTAACCGACTTTTCCCAAGTCTTGCAAGCATCCCCCAACGATGCCCAAGCCTACTACCAACGAGCCTTAATCTCCTATCAACTCGGCGACTACCGCTCCTCCATCGAAGATTACACCCAAGCCATCCTCCAAGATCCCAATTCCCCCAACGCCTATCTCAATCGTGGCCTCGCTCACTCCGCCGCCGGAGATCCCACCGCCGCCATCTCCGACTACACCCAAGCCATTCGTCTCGATCCTGAGTATGTTAACGCCTACTACAGTCGAGGTCGGACTCGCTTCAACATGGGTGAATATACCGGTGCTGAACAGGACTACAGCCAAGCCTTAGCCTTAGAGCCTGACCATACCAAAGCCCTCGTCAACCGCTGTAGTGTCTATCTGAATTTAGCCAACTATGAAGCGGCTGTTGACGATTGTACGCAAGCCCTAGAGTTAACGGGAGATGATTGGGTCGCCTACAACAATCGCTGCGTCGCCTACTACAACTTGCAGCAATATACCGAGGCCATCGCCGATTGTAGCCAAACCATTGACTTAAATCCCAACCACGCTAAAGCCTATAGTAATCGAGGCCTGGCCAAAGGGTCCTTAGGAGATCTCGAAGGGGCCATCGAAGATTACAGCCGCGCCATTGAGTTAGAACCCGATAATCCCGTGGCCTTTAGTAATCGAGGAACCGTCTATATGGAGTTGGGCAATTATCAACGGGCCATGGAAGACCATACCCAGGCCCTACGCCTCAACGATGAATCACCAACGGCCTATTTCAACCGGGCCATGGTTCGTGAGCAGCTTCAGGATATTTCTGGGGCTATTGCCGATTATGAACGTGGGGGACAAGTTTGCCTCGATGTGGGCCGCGTTGACTGCTATCAGCGGGCTAGACAAGAAATCCAACGCCTCGGTGGAGGCTGAGCTGATCGACGAGATTCGTTCATCTCGGGGAAGGAACGGGAACTCCTTGACGCAACTCTAAGAGAACCTCTATCAGATGTGGACTTTCGCTGAGGGTTTCACTTAGGTCCAGATGTAGTCCGCAGCGCGATCGCAACTGTTCGCCAATCGCGTCGGTGAGTCCACCGGGACAGAGGAAATAGGGCAACACCCCCACTCGCTCATATCCAGCCTGCTCATACTCGTCCAATTGTCTCTCTAAACTTGGCTCAACAGACCAATAGGCGGGACGAACGGGACGGCCAACTTGTTCGGGAAGTTGGGCCGCGATCGCCTCGATCGGAGCATTCCCTCCCGCGCGACGACTACCATGGGCCAGAAGAATCCAAGCCTGATACTCGGGCTGGGCCTGGATTTGCTCCCGCAGGACGTTGCTGAGTCCGTCATGACTGCCCAGGTAGGGCAAAATCTCAAGGGTTTGGCTTTTGGGGAGGTGCGATCGCGCGATCGCCACCTCTTCGGGAATATCCTCCCGCACATGAACTCCCGGCAACAAAAACAAGGGCAAAATCTGCACGGGAGATTGCACCTGTTGACAAAATCGCTGTAATTGCTCATGCAGCGGTTGCGGTTGACAGTCGAGGGCCGCTGTTCCCACGGGATGCCCCCCCAGTCGTTCTCTCATCTGAGATGCTAAATGGTTCACAATCTTGGCCGGGCGAGGATCGCGGCTACCATGAGCTACAAGGAGATAGGCGGGAGAAGACATAGGTGACGCAGTTGACGGATCTGTTTCTAAGATAGCGGAGGGGAAGGCAAAAGGCAGTAGGAAACAGGGCTGGCTGGGCCAAAAAAATGCCGCGTTGGCCAATGCCAGACGCGGAACTCAAATCCTAGGATGCAACCTGCAAACTTAGCCGTCAGACTGAACTGCCAGACCTAGCTCATCGTTGCACCGCTGCGATCATAGGAAATGGAGTTGTTATAAGAAGGTTTACCTTGAACGTGAGACCAATGTTCCCCAGCTTCTCCGGGAATCCCGGCTTCTTCAGCAACACGGCTCAATAACGATTGTTGGCGATTACGGATGGCTTGATGATGACGGCTCATCAGAGCGCGGCTGCGATCGGTTAAAGACATGATTGATATTCCTCTACGGTTGTTTTTAAAAGGCGGCGGTAAATTTGACGTTTTCCATTCCGCACTTATTAGTATAGCGATTTTCTGTATCTTTTTTTACAGTTTAACAATTCTTAATGCTGTAAGACCGTTAAGATCCCCGATGTTTGCCCCTTGAGGCAAGGTTCGGGAAACCGTACCTTATTCCTCCAGGATGTCAACTCGCAAAACCGTAACATCCCTTCTGGGATCTCGGCTGAACCGGGGTTCAAATATTAAGACTTTATGGAGAAGACCTAACGATATTCCTAGCGGTAGAGGGTCTGGAAATGCCGTTGTAATAAGGATTCTTGTGTCTCTATCTTGGCAAGCCCTCTAGTTGGGATCACGTTATAATAGTGAAAATCTCAAACAATCGAGAGATTTGGCTGCTTCTATCTAGTTAGATCTACTGAAGCAGGCAAGACCTAAAAAAAACTGGACGGCGATCGCCATCCATCGAGAGATTCAACAGCCATAATCTTACCCATCATTTAAACCCGTTTTAACCGAACTTTAACATTGACCCCCATGAAACTGAGCTTAGATTCCCGCACCACAACCTCCGAGCCGACCACCATTCGTTGTCCCAACTGTGGTCGTCCCGGAGAGCGGCATCACGTCGCTCAAAACCGTTTAGTCCGCACCGAATGTCACCATTGTGACTACCTCATGATCACCTGTCAGGAAACCGGCAATGTCATCGAGGCTTACTCCCCAGGACTCTACGCCCACGCCATGTAATCATTACCAAGCTGGGTCACTGTAGAGATCGATCGTAATCTTGTCCATCCCCGCCGGAACCGCTGTAATACAAGAACAAATCGCCTCACCATTGAGTTCCACCTCACAGGCGTGACAAGACCCCATCAAACAGCCAGTGGGGATGGTGAGGCCGGCTCGTTTGGCCACATCCAACAGTGGTTCACCGGCTTGGGCGGCGATCGTAATATCATCAGGCAGGAATTGGACTTGCACAGTCATAGTTCAAGCAGTTATCTTGCAAATCGGACGCAAACGCCATCAAAGCTGTGAGTCACCCACCTCCTCTCCAGGGTTGGTTGAGAAAGTTCACAGTGATACAGACAAAGTGGGGCATTCTATATCAAAATGTTAACCAGTATTATTTAATTCTGCCGTACTGCGCTGACAACCTTGGTAATTTCTTCAGACCCCGTGGGCAAAGTGTATCTCGTGGGAGCCGGCCCCGGAGACCCAGGCTTACTCACCCTTAAAGCCAAAACCCTGCTCGAATCCGCTGACGTTGTGGTTTATGATGCCCTCGTCAGTGAGCCGATCCTGGCCATGATTGCCCCCCAAGCCGAGCGTATTCATGCCGGGAAGCGTCGGGGCCGCCATTCCTTGCTGCAAGAGCAAACCACCCAACTGCTCATTGATCTGGCCCAAAATCACGCCGTCGTGGTTCGTCTGAAAGGAGGCGATCCCTTTGTCTTTGGCCGAGGGGGAGAGGAAATGGAAGATCTCTTAGCCGCTGGAGTTTCCGTGGAGGTGGTTCCCGGTGTCACCTCGGGCATTGCGGCCCCCGCCTATGCCGGGATTCCTCTGACTCATCGTCAGTACAGTTCCTCAGTGACCTTTGTCACGGGCCATGAAATGGTGGACAAGTACCGGCCCGAGGTTAACTGGGAGGCGATCGCCCAAGGCTCAGAAACCATCGTTATCTACATGGGAGTTCGCAATCTCCCCAATATCATCGAAAGTCTACTCAAGGCCGGACGGGAGGCCAACACCCCCATCGCTCTAATTCGTTGGGGAACCCGGCCGGACCAAGAAGAACTACTCGGAAGCCTCGGTTCTATCATCGAACAGGTTGAAGCGACAGGATTTGAAGCTCCGGCTGTAGCGGTGGTGGGAGCCGTCGTTAAGTTGGCCCCGATTCTCTCGGGTGGCTGTCCGCAACCGTTGTTTTAGAGATGTTTTAGAGACCGGTTGGGGGAGTTAACCCCTAAATTGCAACGCGATCGCGATTTTCCCAGGGGGAAGACTGCGATCGCTACCGTTATCAACGTTGACCGAGGTGTTCACCCAGCCGGAACCGCCTGAGTTTCAGGTATCCATCGACTCGAATCCTCAGGCCGAGCCATCGGCTCAAAGCCACGAGTTAACGTTGTCACCTTTGCCTGTTTGGCTTGCAGCACCTGAGTTAAAAACTCCAGAGCCTTTCGAGGGTTTCCTGCACCGCAAAAAAACAGATCTGCCGCAAAATAGCCATATTCAGGCCAGGTATGCAGAGCGATATGAGACTCTGCCAAGGTAGCTGTTGCAGTTACCCCGTGGGGACTGAACTGGTGTACACATAAGTCAATCAGCGTTGCTCCTCCGACTGAAACCGCATCCATGAGTGCCCCACGAATACACTCCGGGTCATTGAGCAACTCAGCGGGGGATTCCCAGGCATCAACGACCAGATGGGTTCCTATTGCTTTCATTTATCGACAATACTCCCTAAAGACAAACTATCCTATTTCTAGCATAAATTCTTAAAACCCGGAGCATTTTTCAGTGTTTCGATGCGTTTTCTGTTATTTTGGTTGCTCTGTCAACACTCCATCTCATGACCCAATTCAGAACTCGCTCGAAAACAGTCTTGATAGAGCTTAGATCGAGTCGGGCGGCGATCGCCAACCCCAACTCGTCAAAACTGTAATGGCGACAACATAGCATAGGGGTATTTACGCAAATCAGGGCTGACCAAATCACAAATCAGTAGATTGGGAAACATTTTCCCCGCTCCCTAAAGAAGAGGGGGCGCACTTGCGGTACACCCCTACATCTTATCTGTTGACTTCTCCTCCCTATCCCCCAATTCCCAACCGCAACGCCAAACTCGGAGTCAGGGGCAACAAGATTAATAGCATCATTAACAGAGACACTAAACTGATAATCGCGCGAGTATCATTCGGTTCACGAATTTCATTAAGACTCGGACGTTCTAACTCTCGCTGTAACACCAAAATAATGATGGCCCAATACAACGCTAACGGATTCGCAAACGTGGCGATCGCCAACACAATCAACGTCGCAATAGTCGCCCGTCCAGCAATTTTGCGGCCATAAATTGCCTGAATTGCTCGGCCCCCATCCAACTGGCCAGCCGGCATCAAATTAATCGCATTCACAACCAATCCTAGCCAACCCAAAATCACCAACGGATGCACCGTCACCAGAGCTTGATTGAGGTTTTGGGCCAAAAATCCCTTCGCCAACAGGGCCACCAAAACCGAACCTCGGAAAAACTCCGTAGGAATCTGAAACAGACTTCCCGTATTCGACCAAAGCAATCCCACAACCACCATCGCCAACGAGGCCAATCCTCCCGCCAACGGCCCGGCGATCGCCACATCAAACAGAACCGAACGATTAGGAATTAACGACTCAAAGCGAGTAATGGACCCAAACGAGCCAATTTGCCAAGTGGGTAGAAAGAATGGCGGCGACAGACGCACCCCATAACGACTGGCCATCAGCCGATGGCCCAACTCATGAATCAGTAAAACCGCCCAAATCCCCAACGCCAACGGTAACGTTTCAGGCCAACGGCCAAAATCGCTAAACAAATCAAACCCTAAAAAGATCCCCGCCGTCTCCAACGACGTGAAAACCGTAGCCACCGCTAACCCCAACGCCAGCAGTTGTTGCCCTTGGCTGAGAGGTTGAGGGTCCCTATCCTGAGGTAAGATGACCACCACCGGTTTACCCTCTGGATCTGGCACCAAAAACAGGCGGTAGCGATCGCCCAACCGCTCCCGCAAGCGAGACGACAACAGCTCATAAGAAGGTTCAGGTTCACCGCGCAAATTTCCCTTAAAAATCGCCCCCGACTGATAGGGAATCGTCTCCGTACAAAAAAACGTATCAATCGCAAAAATCTCTTGAATCTTGCCTAAATCCTCATCCGGAATCGCCGGGAACTCCAACGCCGCCTTCGCCAGTTCCGGCTTCATCCGAGGTGCTGACGAGCCAGCCTCCTCTCGGGGCCTTTCATCCCTGGGAGACGAGGGGGGATCTGACTCCGACGGCCGGGCCTCAGAGTTGACCGAATCCAGCGAATCCCTTGAGGGAGTCTCTTCCCCATCGGAAAACTCCCCCTTAGCCATCTTGTTTTGCAACAAATTTTGTAACTCCGTGCGTTCCTGGGGATCTTGGGCCGCCTGTCGCAATTGTCGTCCGAGGGCAATATAGACAATAATCGACAGAACAATGACCAACAGTTCCAGGGCCAGATTGATATAGATCCCGGCCGCCAACAGACCAAAAAAGACCAACCAGGGTGCGGTGACTGACACCGACTGTAACCACGACAGCAGACCGATTTTGCCGTAGGGACGAGCACGGACATAACCCCATACCAAAATTCCAGCAGCAAACAGTACGATTGCAATGGGCGTGATTGTTTCAGTCGCGATGTCCATCCACTTACCTTTAACGTGTCATCTGAGATCAGGTGCGTTGACACCTTGCTGTTTTCACTTTAACTCGTTCAGGGCATTGAATTATCCCCAAATCCTTTAGCGTGGCTCTGGGATCGGCGTCGCCTCTGCTAATCTGGCCCCCAAGCAGCCCGCCTAAACTGGGGGTGTGAACTGGGAATTTAAACTAGACGTTTAAAATAGAACCTGACCCTTCATCAGATCTCGTCCTTATATCTCGTCCTTCTTTTCCATCTCAATGCTCTATCGTTAACTGCCGATGGCGATCGCCTTCTGCTGTGCCAATGGCCCCCATAAAACGTTCCCCCCTTTCCATACCCTGGGTGACCTTTGCGACGGGTCTTGTGCTGGGATTGACGGTTATTTTCATCGATCGGGCTGAACACCGCCGCTTCCAGAACCAGACTCGCCAATCTGTTCTTCAACAACTCAACACCGTTCGCAGCCTCCTCGAAGGACAACTCACAACCCATGTCTTGGTGGCCCACCATTGGGGATATCAGACTTCATTGGGGTCAACTCTGCCGGCGCGTCAGAGGGCCATTCCCGACTCACAACTCCAACAAGACTATCCAGCTATTCGTAACCTAGCCTGGACACCAGTTCCCATCGAATCGGAGTCCCTAACGGCCATTCCCCGGCTGCAACCGGCCGAGGGCGAATCTCCTGGCGAGGTTCAACTGATCATTCCCATCGCTTTAACCGATCAATCCGCCAACGCTAACCCCTTGGGCGAGTTAAACCTAACCTTGGATTTAGACCGCTTGATTGAGGAGAGTCCCCTAAGGGAACGGATATCAGGGTTAGATTGGGCCTTGCGTCGCCGTGTCGCAGGGACAACGCACCTGCTTTTCGGCAATCGAGCGGTTTTTAGCGATCGCCCCGTCACGGCCGATGTCCGCTTTGCTCAGGAAGTCTGGCAAATTGCCGCCACACCGGGACAGGGATGGAGGCTGCGATCGCCCCTACAGCCCTGGATTCGCATCCTCGGAACCGCCACCACCCTCGGGGCCATGCTGTTGCTATGGAGTATCCGGCGCAGCCATCAACGCTACTCTCAGCTAAGGGAGTCGGTCTTGAGGCAACTGTATCAGCAGGAAAACCAATATCGCTGTATAGCCGATCGCACCCCGATCTTATTATTGCAATTGGATCTCGATGGAGTGCCTCGATTTGCCAATCTCTACAGTCAAAATTTTCTCGGCTACGACTTCCCCACCCTCAGCGAAACTGCCCTAGCCCAACGCTTAGGAAGTCCAGAATTAAAGGATTTAGTACAAGAAGCCCAACAGACGCAAACGATCGCCCTATCCCGTACCGTTCCCATTCGCCGCCGCAATGGCGAGCAGGTTTGGGTGAACTGGCATATCTGTTTACTAGGGGACGAGTTAGGGAGTCCTGGGGGCTTACTCTGTCTTGGCTATGATGTCAGCGATCGCCAGGGGATTCAAACCCGCCTCATGACCGCCGAAGCCCACTTACGACGGCTGTTTAGCCTCATCGGCGATCGCCTAGTTTTGGTCGATTCCCAGGGCCAGTATTGTTCAGACTACCGGGGAGAGGTTCAGGGACTCGATTTCGCGGCGGAGTCATTCTCCAAACTTCGGGGACAGCCGTCTTTTTCGGGAACCTGTCTCAACGACAGTTTTTCAGACGCCGATGTAGCCCAGATTTTGACGGCGGTGAAGACAGCTATCACCTATCCTCAACAGGAAGGCCATTTCTGTCTTGAGTTAACCCCAGCCGAGACTCCCCACCCCGAGGTTGACACCTCCCATTGGCTTTCGTTGTGGGTGTTTCCCTTTCTCGAAGGGGCGGCTCTATTGTCGATGCAAGATATTAGCGAACAACAACATCTAAAATCCCTTTTAGAACAGACGCAACGGGAGCTAGAACAGCGAGTTCGCGATCGCACGGCCCAAGTTTACGACAGCAACAAACGGCTGCAACGAGAAGTTGTCGAACGAATGCAAATCGAGGATGCTCTACGCCGCAGCGAGGAACGAGAACGAGATAAGGCGCAACAACTCGAAGCCACCCTCGGGCAACTCAAACGCACCCAAGCGCAATTGGTGCAAACCGAAAAGATGTCCAGTTTAGGACAATTGGCGGCGGGTATGGCTCATGAGATTAACAACCCCGTCAACTTTATTTATGGTAATCTCACCCCAGTCCGAGATTATATTGACGATCTCCTAGAACTGCTACATCGCTATCAAGCCCATTATCCTCAACCGCCCGAGGCGATCGCCACCTGGTATGAAGATATTGAGTTACCCTTTCTCGAAGAGGATTTATCCAAAATCCTTAAATCAATGGAAGTCGGGGCGCAGCGCATCCAAACGATTGTTGCCTCCCTCAAAAACTTTGCCCGTCTCGATGAAATGGGCATGAAATCAGTGGATATTCATGAGGGAATCGATAGCACTTTAATGGTTTTAAGAAATCGCCTTATGGGTCATGGTAAACGACCTGATATCACCATTATCAAAACCTATGCTGAGTTACCTAAAATCACCTGTTACGCCAGCCAGATCAATCAAGTTCTCATGAACCTGTTTGAGAATGCGATCGATGCCATTGAGGAGCGGTTAGAGCAACAGCCTGCCCCCCCACCGGAGATTCTGGTTTCCACTCACTGCGTCGAGGATAACAGCATCAAAATTCTCTTGCAAGACAATGGAACCGGTATTCCAGAGGAAGTGCAAAGTCAAATTTTTAATCCATTTTTTACAACCAAAGTTGTCGGCAAAGGAACGGGTTTAGGCTTGTCAATTGCCTATCAAGTCATCCATGAAACCCACGGTGGAACCATCACAATTATTTCCCAACCCGGACAAACTCGATTTGAGATTAAACTGCCACACAACCCCAACTATACCCCCCGATAGAGGTCCTATAGGGGCGCAAACTGTTCGCCCTTCCCCAGCGTCTGATCGCTCCTGCAATTGGAGCCGCAACGCACCCTACCGCTTCAGGAATGCGGGGCGCTCCCATCCTAGATGGCCATCGATAGATTTAAGGGGGTGGGAGTCCAAGGGGTGGGGTTAATCACCTCCGTCTCCAGTTGATGTTCCCTCAAACAGTCTTGGAACTCCTCGGGCGTTCCCGAGGCCTTGAGAATCGACACCAATAGCCCCTCAAAATTCACATCTCCCCCGGCGGCCGTCGGTAAGATATACTTAGGTTTAATCCATTCGACTAATTCTAGGGCGCTCTCTTGGCCCTTGATGAACGGACCGACTAGGGGCAGTTCGATGTTAACCAAGGGTGCGATCGCCACATCAATCGCCGGAACCTCCTTCAACAGAGGACTATGATTCCCGTGAGGCTCATAGTAGAGTGAGATGCCTGCCTGTAAATCGCTAATAACATAGGCATTTTCCACCGTAGTCGGGCCGATGGGCGAACCGGGGAAGGCCTGGATTTGCAGGCGATCGCCCCAGGTGTAAATCTGCCGCTGCGATAACGCCACCACCTCCTCGTACCCCAAGTTGCGAGCCAGCTTAGCCGCACCCGCCGATCCCACCACCGGTAAGCTTCGCGACAGTTGTTCTAAGGTTGGCGGGTGAGCATGATCCGGCAGTCCCTGAGATAATAAAATTAAATCAATATCACCCGGAATCGGCCGTTCAATCGGACGAGTTCCCTTAAATAACCAGGGACTATTGCCAAACACCAACGGCCCCACCAGCCAAGGATCTAAGAGAATACGGCAGCCGTCGAAATCCAGCAGCCAGGAGTTGCTATCGAGATAGGTCAGTTCCATAGAAGTAGGTTCATATTTCTTGACATACCAACCCATTGTAGAGGATTTTCCCAGACCTGTTGCCTGGATTTGACGGAGGCCGCCCCCAGAGTTTCCGTACAATTACGGAGTTAAGTAGCCGGCTCAGATGATAAGATAGAACCAGTATAAAATCTGTAAATTTAGACTAAATTCCGAAGTATCAGCGTCAGACCATTACAATTAAGTCCAAGTTTCATCCAAGCTAAATTCTTGGCGAGTGCATCGGCAGACTAGGGAAACGCTTGACTTCACCAGTAGGTCACTATGACTATTCAAGAATCCAGGGAATTAAAACAAGAGAGTTTGGAACTGCTACAGCAGTTTCAGTCTGACCCATCTACCCAACTCCGTAACCAGCTCGTCCAACTGAACGTTGGACTGGTTCGTAAGGAAGTCCATCACTGGCTCAAACAGTGCAACGAAACCTACGACGATCTGTTGCAGGTGGGCTGTTTAGGACTCATTCGGGCTATTGAACGGTTCGATCTCAGTCAAGGCCATGCCTTTAGTTCCTTTGCGATCCCTTATATCCGAGGTGAGATTCAGCATTACCTGCGCGATCGCAGCCCCTCAATGCGAGTCCCCCGTCAATGGCTCACCTTGCATCGCCAAGCCAAGAAAGTGATCCGGGAACTCAACAGCAAACTCAAACGGACTCCCAGCGACGAAGAGATTGCCGAAGCCCTAGGCGTACCTGTCAGTGAATGGCTCGACGTGCAACTGGCCCTGCAAAATCGCTCTCCCCTCAGCCTCGATGCTCCCGTCGCCGAAGAAGATGACTACGGGACCTCCCTCGGCGCAACGGTCACCGATCGCCAATATCGTAGCTTCCAACTGGCCGAAGAAGACCGGATTCTCCTGCAACAAGGACTCGCCAAACTCGAATCCGGAACCTGCAAAGTCCTCGAATTTGTCTTCCTGCAAGACCTCACCCAGAAAGAAACCGCCGATCGCATGGGAATTAGTGCCGTCACCGTCTCCCGGCGACTGAAAAAAGGGCTAAGTAGCCTTCAGCGCCTGATGCAGGAGAGCGATCGCGAGTAGAAGCATCGTTGGCCAGTCTCAACCAGACCCCTGCCCAGAGGAGGGCATCGGGTTAGCAAACGTTAAAAATTCTTTACCATAGTGGAGAGAGTCTACCGAACAGGTATCTCTCTCCATTTGTATTGAGTTTCCCATCTTCAGCCACGATGACCCTAACCCCGACACAACCCTCATCTCTCGCCGCCGATCGCCTACAGCAACAGCGACAATTCTTCGCCAGCGGTCAACCCCAGGACATTAACTTTCGCCTCGAACAACTCAAACGACTCAAACAGGCCATCCAAGAGCGTAGCGAGGCCATCGTCGAGGCCGTCCACGCCGATCTCGGTCGCCCCGAATTTGAGGCCTACTTTGAAATTGCCGCGATCGCCGAAGTGACCCATGCTATCAAACATCTCAAAGCCTGGGCCAAACCCCAAACCATCAGCACCGGCCTCGATCAATTCCCCTCCAGAGGCCGTATCTACCCCGAACCCCTAGGCGTCGTCCTGATTATCTCCCCCTGGAACTACCCCTTCCAACTCAGTATTAGTCCCTTAGTGGGGGCGATCGCCGCCGGAAACTGCGTCATCGTCAAACCCTCAGAACTCTCCCCCCACACCTCCCGCGTCATCACCGAGCTAATCGAAGCCACCTTCGACCCCGCCTATATTAGCTGCCTAGAAGGAGGCGTCGAGACCAGCCAAGACCTCCTGGCCCAAAAATTTGACCATATCTTCTTTACCGGTAGCACCCGCATCGGCAAAATCGTCATGGAAGCCGCCGCCCAACATCTGACCCCCGTCACCCTGGAACTTGGCGGTAAAAGTCCCTGTATCGTCGATGCCGACGTGAACCTCCCCGTCGCCGCCAAGCGGCTCACCTGGGGCAAATTCATCAACGCCGGCCAAACCTGTATCGCTCCCGATTACATCCTGGTCGATCGCCGTCGCCAAGACGAACTCTTGACATATATCAAAAAATATGTTAAAGAGTTTTTCGGAGACAATCCCGCCGAAAGTCCCGATTTGGCGCGACTCGTTAGCGAGAGCCACTTCGACCGAGTGGCCGGGTTCCTCAACAACGGAACCGTTGTCCTTGGTGGAACCTGCGATCGCGCCCAACGCTACATCGCCCCCACCCTCCTCGATGACATCACCTGGGACGATCCCATCATGCAAGAGGAGATTTTCGGGCCAATTTTGCCAGTTTTGACCTATGACCGCATCGAAGAGGCCATCACCGCCATTAACGCGCGTCCCAAACCCCTGGCCCTCTATATCTTCTCCAACCGCAAATCCCTACAAAACCAAGTCTTGCAGCAAACGTCTTCCGGGGGAGCTTGCGTCAACGACACCATCATGCAATTGGCCGTTCCTGAACTGCCTTTTGGCGGCGTTGGAGCCAGTGGTTTAGGGCAATATCATGGAAAAGCCAGCTTCGATACCTTCTCCCATTACAAAAGTGTGTTACACAAAGGCCTCTGGTTTGACCTCAACTGGCGTTATGCGCCCTATGAGGGCAAACTTGGCCTAATTAAACGTGTCATTGGTGGCTAACTCTGGCAACTCACTCTGGCAACTATGAATACTCCCCAACCTCTCAATTCCCAGCAACTCACCCAGGATGTCAGCCAATGGCTGCGGGAGATTAGCGAGTTAAAACAGCACCTGGCCGACGCTCAAACAGCCATCAAAGAGGCGCAAAAACAGGGCGACCATTGGCGATCGCTCTATAACCGAGAAGCCGAACAACGTCGCCAAGACGTACAACGGGGACAAGAGCGCCTCGCCGAACTCGAAGCGCTCCTAAATCAGCGGCGATCGCTCCCCCCCGAGTCCGAAGCTGACCGTCGCCGTCAACATCAACAGGCTCTCGATGGTCTCGATATGAGCCAACTGCAAGAGCAACTCTTAGATCTGTCCCTAGAGCGCGATCGCCTACGGCTTCAAATTCAAGAGTTAGAAATGGCTCTCAACGCCGAACAACAGAACCATCAAAAAACCCGAAGCGAGTTAACGGGAGCCTTAGCCGATGCGATCGCCCTCATCTCCAAAACCAAAGCCGAAGACTAACCCTTAACCTGTTTTGAGCCCTTGATGTACCGTTGCTCGCCCCATTTAGTCGTTGAAAGCTATACTTCCGCTCATTGCCATTACCCTTGGCACCCTCGTGCCGGAACTGGCCTATTTTAGCCCGGCCATTCGCCCCCTGTTGATGCTGCTGTTGTTGGCGACCTTCGTCCATCTCGATCTGCATCAAGTTTGGCAGGGCTTGCGTCCCCAAGCCCTGCTTATGGCCAGTACCAACATCGTCATCGCCCTAGGCTGGTATGCCCTGCTGTCTCCCATCGATGTCAGCCTGGGCCGTTTGTACTTTATCACCGCCATAGCGCCTACCGCCGCCGCTGCCCCCGCCGTCATCGGTCTGCTGCGCCGTAACATGGAATATGTCACCGTGGCCGTGATTCTCACCCATCTCTTCGTCGGCCTATCCGTTCCCCTGTTCAGTAGTTGGCTCTTCGAGGGCGATCGCAGCGCCAATCCCCTACCCATGTTGCAATCCATCGCCGTCCTCTTTTCCGTTCCCCTAATCCTGGCCCAACTGTGGAACCGACTTCCTGAGCCTTGGCGATCGCACCTCAACTGGCGACAGCTTTCCCTCTACATTTGGGCGATCCTGCTCACCCTGGCCAGCGCCAGCGCCAATGACTTCATCCGCCAGGAAGAGAACCTATCGACCCTGGCCATTGCGGCGATCGCCGTTCATGCTCTGATTATCTGTGTCGTCAACTTTAGCCTCGGTCGTCTCCTCGGCCAATGGCTATATCAGGGCAGACTCGACCGAGAAGTCAGCCAATCCCTCGGCCATAAAAACACCATGTTCACCGTCTGGTTCATCCTGGCCTTCCTCAAGCCGAGCTTTGCCCTCGGCCCGATGTTCTACATCGTCTTTCAAAACCTCTACAATGCCTACCAGATTATGACCGCTCACCCCAAAGCCAGCTCCTGAACCGTCCCATAATCCGCTAAAATCGAGGAGTGAGCGCTAAGACGAATCCTTCAGACTCATACCCTTGCCGGGCATCTACATTCCACGTCGGCCTTCGTGTCAGACACGACTTCTACCATATCCTTGCTCTGATATGCCATAGGATAGTTTTTCATCGTCCGGGTTGCCATTGTGATCACGATTTTTCTCATTCATCCAACACAGGCTCAACCAATCCGCCGTTGGACCTTCAAACAAGACTCCGTCATCCGGGTTGGACGCTCCAAAGACAATGATGTTGTGATTCACGGGTCTCTCGTCTCTCGTCATCATCTCGAACTCTGGAACCGTCAGGGAGGCTGGGAACTGATTAACTTTGGCGCGAACGGCACCTTTGTTGACGGAGAGCCGGTGCGCCAATTGTCTATCACCGATGGACTGGTGATTCGTCTCGGCTCCACCGGACCCAGGCTCCAATTGCACTTAAGTCTCGAAGAAGAGGAATCCCGGCGCGACGATCGCCTCAACGCCGACTCTCCCCAACCTCACCCCCATTAAGCCCTAGTTCGTCCCAGACAAGGCCCGATTCACCGTCTCAATATGGCTTTGGAAATAGGCTTGACGGTTTCCGAGTTGTTGAGCCAGTTCTAATCCTCGGCCAAAGAAGGTGAGGGCCTGGCGATAATTCCCCTGTTGCTGGTGAACCTGACCGATGCGATCATAGGTCATCATCAAGCCATAGCGATTGCGGGCCATCTCATGGGTTTCAATTTGGGCTTGATACACCTGGAGCGCTCCCTCCCAGTCCTGATAGCGTTCATAGAGTTGTCCGAGAACCGTGAGAGCTTCCTGAGCGCGGTAGAACTGAAGAGCATCCCAGGATAAGCGATAGGCCTCCTGATACTGAGCGATCGCCTCATTTGGGCGCTCTAACGCCGCTAAATCTTGCCCGATGGCAATTTTCAAGGCCGTCACCCGCGCCGTGTCATTGAAGCCCGTGTAGTAGGCGATTAACTCCTGTTTGACGGCGATCGCCGCCTCATAATCCGTCAGGCGATCGTAAATATAGGCCAACTCCGTTAGATAGCGCACTTCCTCGGAGCGATCGCCCCGTCGATTGGCCAACTCCCGTAACCCCTCATAGGCCTCGGCCGCCGTCTCATAATCGAGATCTTGCAGGGCCGTTTCCCCCAATCGTTGCCAACTCAGCTCCTGAGTCGCCTCGTCACCGCGCGATCGCGCCAACTCCAACAGCATCTCATAAATCTCTAAAGCCACAGAACGAGCGCCCACCGTCTCATAACTCTCGGCTAAGGCCAGCAACGCCTCTAAATCGGGGGTTTCGACCTCATCGAGACTCTGAATCTGAATCTCTCGCAGCCGTTCGCGCATCACCTGGAGTTGGTAAAACTGTTGTTGTTCCCAGGCGATCGCCCCCACCCGTTGCAACGCCGCCAATTCAGCGCCAACACCTAAAAACCGTCGTAGCCGCAACTCCCGATTCCACAACTCAAAGGCCTCCGTCACATTTCCCTGGGATAACGCCTCCTGAGCCTGGCGAGCCAGGTCATCTAAGGCTACCCCTAACGTCCGCCGTTGAGACTCCGTCAACGCCGCCTCACCGTCCCATACGGACTCAGGAATCAGGGGGTCGGGTTCCGTCAACGTCAAGGGATTATCCGGGAGTCCTCGTTGCGATTGCGCCTGGGCCGCCGCTGGTTTCAACCCCAACCCCGCTAGAGTGACTCCTAGGGTCAACCAACCCAGGGCATAGGCTGATACAGTGAACAATTGAAGCGACAGTTGAGAGCCACGGCGCGGCCCTTGGCTGACCGAAAAAAGGCGAGATAAAACCATAGGAAACCCCTAGCTAATTTGTACAATCACAGCAATAACAGCAATCACATTTGTGCAATCACAGCAATAACAATCCATCACAATCATCCAACTATCAAACCCGGAGGACCACCGTTGATGTCGCACCCCCCCTTAACCCACCCCCTAGCCAGAGGCTTAAAACAGGTCTGGTCCCGGTTTCGCCGGATGTTACCATTGGGGCTAATTTGCCTGCTGTTAACCCTGTCTAGCTGCGGCTTACCCCGCATCCAAGCCCAGGAACGACTCTTTTTGCCCCTCACCGTTGACTTCCTCGATGAGTCAACTTTGCCCAGCCAAGAGATTCAGGAGACTCGTCTCGGTGGACTTTCAGCCATCACCTACGATCGCCAAACCGGCAAATACTACGCCCTTTCCGACGATCGCGGCAACATCTCTCCTCCTCGCTTCTATACTCTAGCGATCGACATCGACGGCGGCAACGGAAATCCCTTCGAGATTGGTTCGATTACCGTCGAGGATGTCACCTTACTGCGGGATGAAGCGGGTGAACCGTTAACGGCGGGAACCGTTGATCCTGAAGGAATTGCCCTGTCTCCAGATCGGACCCTGTTTATCTCTAGTGAAGGGGTCTCCTCCGAGGCGATCGCGCCATGTGTTGATGAATTTGATTTGACCACGGGGCGACGGTTACGAGCCTTACCCATCCCCAATTATATGGTGTCTGATGCCCCTGAACCGGAGCAAACCCTGGGAGTGCAAAATAATCTCGGTTTTGAATCCCTAACGATTGGCGGTATCGGCACCGGGGAACCCTACCGCGTTTTTGCAGCGACGGAATCGGCCTTGTTACAAGATGTCCCTTGGATCGAAGCACAACAAGCGGCGGCTTCCCCTGAGTCCTCCGTTCCGGTGACAACGCGCCTGTTACATTATGTTGTGGTGGAAAATCGCGCTCAAATCGTTGCTGAACATCTCTATCCCCTTGATGCTCCTCCGTCGTTACTAACGATGAATCATGGTCTCGTGGAACTGCTGGCCTTAGATGGGGCCACCGCCGCCCTGCGATCGGCTCCCGGAGGCTATTTTCTCAGTTTAGAACGCAGTTTTGGCCCAGAAGGCTTTGGTATAAAACTGTTTCAGATGGCGATCGCCTCGGCCACAGATATCTCCAGTTTGACCTATTTACAAGGGGAAGCTCGGGACTTTCAACCCGTAGAAAAACAACTGCTCTTAAACCTGAGTCATATCGAGGGATTTGCTCCCGATAACCTCGAAGGAATGACCTTTGGGCCGCGACTGGCCGATGGTTCCCAGAGTCTAATTGTTGTCAGTGATGATAACTTTTACGGGAGTCAGGTCAATCAGTTTGTCGTACTGCGCCTGACGGCTGAACGTTGAGTTAACCCTCCCTCGCCGTTGACAGCCGCACCCGGATACTTGACAATTGATCCCGATCCGGGGCCAGTTCGTAAGAGCGCCCTAAACCTGATGTCGATCGCATCAAAACCACCATTCTAGCCGTCACCCGATCCCAGCTCAACATGCTGCGACTATCAATCGAGACGACCTCAACACAGGTCTCTGGCGACGGTTCTCTGGATAGTCCATTGTCCCTGATTGCTATACAGCCTAAAGCCCCATGACTGTCTCTGACGATATCGCAACCCTAGCCCGCTGGATGGCGGCAGATTTTAGTAACCAACAGCAAGCCTTTGACAATCCCCCCTTATTTGCTCATGTTCGCGCCTGTTTGCGTCCCCTGTCCCTAGAGAACTTTGGCGGAATTAGTTTTTATCTCGAACAGGCCTATCAATACAATCTCAATCAGCCCTATCGCACAAGAGTATTACGGATTAAACCCGAGTCTGAGACGGAGGTTGAGGGGAACGCCAAGAGCTTAATCATTGAAAATTATGCCATCGCCCAAGCCGAGGAGTTTTTCGGGGCCTCACGGGACCCTCAACGCCTAGCTTCGTTGACTCCTGAACGCTTAGAGCGTCTCTGTGGCTGTAACTTCCTGGTGGTGCGTCAGAACAATGGCTTTGAGGGAGTGGTCGAACCGGGAAACAACTGTCGCGTTGAGCGCAACGGCCAAAGTACCTATCTTGACAGTCGCTTTGAAATCAGCGAACATCACTTCCGAACCCTCGATCGCGGACGCAATCTGGACACCGGAGAGCGGGTTTGGGGGTCGGTGGCCGGGGCGTTTGAGTTTGAGCGCGTGACGAGCTTTGCCCATGAACTGCGTCTGTAATCTTGGCTGTAATCTCGGCTACAGTCAGGCGATCGCTGGGCAACCTCCCAAATTCCCACGGTCGCCAGATATTACAGTCAAGCCCGGAATCCCGGTGTCGCAAGGTACACCAAACCTGGTAGATTTAGCGAGTATCAGCTCAGCAATCGTATAACAAACCACAAGATGAAAGTACTTGTTATTGGCGGTGACGGTTACTGCGGATGGGCAACAGCACTCTATCTGTCCAATCGTGGTCACGACGTTGCCATTCTCGATAGTTTAGTCCGTCGTCACTGGGATTCACAGCTACAAATTGAAACCCTGACCCCCATTGCTCCAATTCAGCGTCGCCTTCAACGCTGGTATGAGCTAACGGGGAAACGCATTGAGTTGTTTATTGGGGATATTAACGACTATCCCTTCTTAAGCGAGTCGATGCACCAGTTTGAGCCTGAAGCGGTAGTTCACTTCGGTGAACAGCGTTCGGCGCCGTTCTCGATGATCGATCGCGAACACGCGGTGCTCACTCAGGCCAATAATGTCATTGGCAACCTTAACCTGCTCTATATCCTCAAAGAAGACTTCCCCGATTGCCATTTGGTCAAATTGGGAACCATGGGTGAGTATGGAACCCCCAACATCGACATCGAGGAAGGCTACATCACCATTGAACACAATGGCCGCAAGGATACCCTCCCCTATCCCAAACAGCCGGGCAGCTTCTACCACCTCAGCAAAGTCCACGATAGCCATAATATCCAATTTGCTTGCAAAATCTGGGGCTTACGGGCCACGGATTTGAACCAAGGGATTGTCTATGGGGTGCTGACCGAAGAAACGGGTATGGACGAATTACTCGTCAACCGCCTCGACTATGATGGCGTGTATGGAACTGCCCTCAACCGCTTCTGTATTCAGGCGGCGATCGGCCATCCCTTGACGGTTTATGGTAAAGGCGGACAAACTCGCGCTCTGCTCGATATCCGCGATACGGTTCGTTGTATCGAGATTGCTGTGGAAAATCCCGCTGACGCTGGTGAGTTCCGTGTCTTTAACCAGTTTACGGAAATGTTTAGCGTCGCTGACTTGGCGGTGAAGGTGCAACAAGCCGGGGCATCTCTTGGTTTAAAAGTCGATATCGATAACCTGGAAAATCCTCGGGTTGAGCTTGAAGATCACTATTTCAACGCGAAAAACACAAAACTCATTGACTTGGGATTACAACCGCATACCCTCTCGGAGTCTCTGCTCGATTCCTTGCTCAACTTTGCTATCAAGTACAAAGATCGGGTGGATAAAGACCAAATTCTCCCGAAAGTGCAGTGGCGTCGCTAAGCCTTGCTCTCTCTCCAGGGTAAGCCCCAAGGCAGCTTTGGGGGTAGTCTGCGAGACTGCCCCACCTGGTTCTCCTATTCCCTCATCCCGGTCTAGTTCGTATGCGTATTGCTCTTTTTACTGAAACCTTTTTGCCGAAAGTCGATGGCATCGTCACTCGCTTACGGCATACTGTTGAACATCTACAACGTCTCGGTGATGATGTTCTGGTGGTCTCTCCGGATGGGGGACTGACGGAATATAAGGGCGCTCAGAT
Source organism: uncultured Phormidium sp. (assembly GCA_964644215.1). GTDB lineage: Bacteria > Cyanobacteriota > Cyanobacteriia > Cyanobacteriales > Geitlerinemataceae > Sodalinema. Next base: position 4,799 of record CAZXWM010000002.1, on the reverse strand, counting down.
TTTTGGCGTGCCAGGATTCCCGCTGCCGCTGTATCCTGAGCTGAAGTTGGCGGTTCCCAATCCCTCGATTCGCCCGGTATTGGAGGACTTTAAGCCGGAGTTGATTCATGTGGTCAATCCGGCCGTGTTGGGGTTGGGGGGACTCTATTACGCAAAATCAATGAATTTGCCTTTGGTGGCCTCGTATCACACCCATCTGCCCCAATATCTACAACATTACGGTTTGGGGATGTTTGAGGAGGTGTTATGGGGACTGTTGCGTTCAGCCCATAACCAGGCGGCGTTGAATCTCTGTACCTCCAGTGTCATGGTGCAGGAGTTGAGTTCCCATGGCATTGAACGGACCGATTTGTGGCAGCGGGGGGTGGATACGGAGATGTTCGAGCCGAGTTTGGCCAGTCAGATGATGCGATCGCGCCTCAGTGATGGCCATCCCGACTCGCCGCTGTTACTGTACGTCGGACGACTCTCGGCCGAAAAGGAAATTGAGCAAATTCGCCCAGTGCTAGAGTCGATTCCCCATGCACGTCTAGCTCTAGTGGGCGGCGGCCCTCATCAAGAGGCCCTGCAAGCCCATTTTGCGGGAACAGCCACCAAGTTTGTCGGCTATCTGCAAGGGTTGGAGTTGGCCTCAGCCTATGCGTCGGCTGATGCTTTTATTTTCCCCTCTCGCAGCGAAACCCTCGGCTTAGTCTTACTCGAAGCGATGGCCGCAGGCTGTCCGGTGGTGGCGGCGGGAACCGGCGGTATCACCGATATTGTCACTGATGGCAAGAATGGCTGTTTATTTGATCCGGCCGATGAGCGGGGGGCGGTGGTAGCCACTCAACGCCTTCTGGCGAATCAGGAGGAACGCGATCTCCTACGAGGTCATGCTCGTCAGGAGGCCGAACGCTGGGGCTGGAATGCCGCCACTCAGCAGTTACAGCAGTTTTATCGTCAGGTGTTGACTGGACCACGGCTGGCGTCAGTGGCTTAGTGTCGTTTGCATAGCATTGTTTTGGTTTTTTGTCAAGAAAGTCCCCCCTGTCGAGTCTGCCGATCGCCCAATTTGGAGTTTTTTATGACCGTGGGCGATCGCCACTATTGGCGCTGTCCCCACTGTCAGGCGACTCTGTTAACCGCCGAACAGCTCCCAGACCCGGAGTTTGAGCGCAGTCGCTACGATTTGCATGAAAATAACCCAGAAGACGAGGGCTATCGCCAATTTCTCAGCCGTTTAGCCGAGCCTCTCGTGTCTCAGTTAGCGCCCCATCAACAGGGACTCGACTACGGTTGTGGTCCTGGACCCGCCTTGGCGCAAATGCTCGAAGAAGCGGGACAGTCCATGGCCCTTTATGATCCTTTCTTTTTCGGCGATCGCACCCCCCTACAAAGCCGCTACGACTTCATCACCTGCACCGAAGTCGTGGAGCATTTCCACCATCCCGCCCAAGAATTTGAGCAACTGACCCGCCTCCTGAAACCCGGAGGCTGGCTGGCCATCATGACCTGTTTTCAAACCGATGACCGGGCCTTCGCCAATTGGCATTATCGCCGCGATCCAACTCATGTCACCTTTTACCGCGAGTATACCTTTGAGGTCATCGCCCAACAATGGGGCTATCACTGCCAAATCCCCCGACGTAACGTTGTTCTACTACAGAAAGTCTGACGGTCAACCTTCCCCATGACCCTGCTAGAGATGATCCCAACTCACTCAATCGCCAATTTGCCTTCTGGGGTGTTATCGGCTACACTCTGACAGTCTTGCGAAAAATCTTAACAAAAATTACAACATTAGGGCGCATCTGCCTTGTCTCGAAGCCAGACCCTGACTTCTATTAAATCTATGCAACTACTCCCTAAACCCTATACCCTGACCGTGAGGCGCGCAGGCAAACGACCCTTCATGCTTTCGGTTGGCCTTCCCCTAAGACTGGCAGCAACCACCTTGGGGACCCTAATCATCGGGGGGATAGGACTCGTAGGACTGCAAACTTGGGGAAACTATCAAGCCAGCCAGGCAGAACTCGATCGCCGCGCTGAGGAAATTCTCCAACAAGTTGAAGGCCTCGAAGTTCAACTGCAAGAACTCAAAGAACGCTCCGGCATCTCCGAAACCCCCTCAAACAACGATGAACTCGGACGTGGCGGTGCCGTGAGCCGTCCCCTGAGGGCCAGCGAATTGCTCAGTAATGCCGAAACCCATGTCAGTCAACTGACCGACGAACTTAGCGATCGCGTTCAGCCGGCCCTCGAAGAAACCCTAGAACTCGAAAAAGCCATTCCCCAAGGGATTCCCCTCAAAATCCCCACCCAGATTACCTCCGAGTTTGGCAAACGACAAAACCCCTTCGGCTTCAACAAAGAATTTCACAATGGCATCGACTTCGCCGGAACCATCGGCGACCCCGTCATTGCCACCGCCACAGGAACCGTGACCCATGCCGGTTGGGGAGTCGGCTACGGTAAGTACGTTAAAGTCGATCATGGCAATGGCTATGTCAGTCTCTATGCTCACCTCTCCGAAATTTCCGTAGAATGGGGAGATGAGGTAGAACCCGGAGATGAAGTGGGATTACTCGGCAATACTGGACGTTCGACTGCTCCCCATTTGCACTATTCTATTTTTGAGGACAACGAGGCGATCGATCCACAACCGTTTCTTGTCCGGCGTTCAGGTTTGACTCGAGCCTCGCTTCCCAACGAATCAGAAGCCTCGGTCACGGCACCGGCCGCCAATTAAACAAGTTTGCTCAACAGGATAACTACCCTATGACTGCTACACAAACCAGATTTCCGATTGATTTAGGTGCATACAAACCCCTAAAACTCGACCCCAAAGTTAAAACCCTCACAGATGAGCAACGGGCAACCCTGAAAGCCAACATCCAACTGATGCGGGATGCCATTATCTTCTTCACTGCCACCGGTGCAGCTCGCGGCGTAGGCGGACATACCGGCGGCCCCTACGACACTGCCCCAGAAGTGGCCATCCTCGATGCCTTTTTCCGGGGCGGCCCCGATAACTTCGTCCCCATCTTCTTCGACGAAGCCGGACACCGAGTGGCTACCCAATATCTCATGGCTGCTCTCTATGGCGATTTACCCGCCGAACAACTGGTGCGGTATCGCGAAGCTCACGCCAAACTCCCCGGACACCCCGAATTGGGACTGACTCCTGGTGTCAAATTCAGTTCCGGGCGTTTAGGCCATATGTGGTCTTATGTAAACGGGGTGGCGATCGCCAACGCCGTCGCCGCCAACAAGCGCC
>CAZXWM010000002.1:671-1533 GCA_964644215.1 uncultured Phormidium sp. | reverse complement strand
TCCCAACAAGAAGGCAACGACGCCGAAGCCGCCCGCTTTGCCGTGGCCCAAAACCTCAACGTCAAACTCTTCGTCGATGACAACGACGTCACCATCGCCGGTCATCCCTCCGACTATCTCCCCGGCTTCAGCGTCGCCCAAACCCTCAAAGGCCACGGCTTAACCGTCCTCGAAGGTGACGGCGAAGACATCGACGACCTCTATCGCCGCATGTGCGAAGCCATCACCGCCACAGGTCCTGTGGCCGTCGTTAACAGCCGCAAAATGGCCGTAGGCATCGAAGGCATCGAAGGCTCCACCCATGGCCACGACGTGATCCCTGTCGATGCGGCTCTCAGCTACCTGAAAGCTCGTGGCCAAGATGCCGCCGTCAGCTTCCTCGAAGGCATCGAGAAACCCAAAAACCCCAACAGCTACCTCGGTTCTGGCGACAAACTCGGCTCCAACCGTAACGTGTTTGGTCAAACCGTCGCCGAAATCCTCTCGGCCATGGATGCCGACACCCGCAAGAAGAGCGTTCTCTGCGTCGACAGTGACCTCGAAGGCTCCTGTGGTTTAGGACATATCCGTAAAGCCGCCCCTGATATTTACGTCAGTGGCGGAATTATGGAACGCAGCAACTTCTCCGCCGCCGCAGGTTTCGGTATGGAAACCGGCAAACAAGGGATTTTCGGAACCTTCAGTGCCTTCCTAGAGATGTGTATCTCGGAAATCACCATGGCCCGGTTGAACTACTCCAACGTTCTCTGTCATTTCTCCCACTCGGGGATTGATGACATGGCCGACAACACCTGCCACTTCGGCTTGAACAATATGTTCGCCGATAATGGCTTGGATGATGGCTATGAAACTCGTCTTTACT
>CAZXWM010000002.1:0-661 GCA_964644215.1 uncultured Phormidium sp. | reverse complement strand
GAACAAAGTCTTCGGCGACCCCGGTTTGCGCTTTATCTTCTCGACGCGCTCCAAGGTTCCCAACATCCTCGACAGCGATGGCAACGACTTGTTCAGTGAGAACTACGAGTTCACCCCCGGTAAGGATGAAGTTATCCGCGAAGGAACCGCTGGCTATGTGGTGAGCTTCGGGGAAGGTCTCTATCGCGCCCTCGATGCGGTAGAACGCCTCAAGCAAGAGGGGATTGATGTGGGTTTAATCAACAAACCCACCCTCAATGTAGTCGATGAAGAGATGATGACCAAGTTGGGCAATTCTCCCATGGTCTTAGTGGTGGAAGCCTTCAACCGTCGCACGGGATTAGGCAGCCGCTTCGGCAGTTGGTTGTTAGAACGAGGCTTCTCGCCCAAGTTCGCCTTCTTGGGAACCCACGAAGAAGGCTGTGGCGGCCTCTGGGAACAGTTCCCCCACCAAGGCATTGATTCGGATGGTATCGTCGCCAAGGTCAAGGAACTAGCCAGCTAGAGGAAATTGATAGTGAATCGCTGACAATCAACCCTTGACAATTCTCAGCGATTGAGGTAAAAAAACGGGGAGCAGGATAAATTCTGTTCCCCGTTTCCTATTAATACCATTTTCCTAAAATCATGCTACAGATAGTCCTTTCCATCGTTCCTACGC
>CAZXWM010000001.1:38556-44002 GCA_964644215.1 uncultured Phormidium sp. | reverse complement strand
TCATTTCGACGGTTTCCCGCAACACCTCTAAGCCATAACTCCAATAGGCCCGTCCCCCCAGCAGCCGCAGGATAATCAGTTTAGCCTGAGACAACACCTCATCGGCGTAGGTATCCAGGGTGAGTTGTTGTTGCAGTTGCAGCAGGTTCACGACCCGCATTTCAGGGAAGTCGGCGGGAAGTTGTTGGTGGGCGACACTGAGGGTTTGAATGTCAGTGTCGGCGGCGGTGATGAAGACAATGGGGGCGGGGGTTTGTTGGATGTAAATCACCCCATCACTGTCAGGTGTCCAACCGCCTGGTGTTGCAGCAATCCGGTGCATATCTGAGTGGTTCGTGTTAGGAGACGTTTATCAGTGTAGGAGAGTTGGCGGGGAAAGACCATGATCAGCTTTCTCATGGCCGCCCTGGACGGCCACTGAAAGCTGTAAAATCTGACATGGATGATGGTAACGGTAAATCTATTTGATTGTCTTAAAATTTGTGGTTCTCAAATAATGGAAGTTATATCAGCACTCTGTCTAGGGATTGTAATTGGCAGTATAGCAACGGCTGTAGTCCTGCAATACAGACAAAGTAAGATACAATGCCAACAAATAATGGGTCTTCAGGGTTCAGGGTTATAAGAAAAAATTATAGCAGATTATGCCCCTTGCCGTAGGGGCGAACGGCCGTTCGCCCCTACAATTTTGTATCGAATGCAATAAATCTTAGATTGCCAAGGTTTTATTAAAGTTATTAGATGTTAGTTTATAGGCTTCTTTTAAATTCTCAAGGCGCTCCTTCTTGAAGATATCTAAAATTTCAACTCCCTCACTTGTTTCTCGGAAGATAATGCGAAAGCTAGGAGAAATACGAGCCATATAAAGGGTTTCCAAACCTTCACTTTTCAACGGCTTCACGTTAAGATTTACCGAATTATGTTCAAAAAAGCCATCAAGTTGGGGTAAGAAATGGCCAACTCGTTGTCTGTCACTCGGAAGAAGCGATCGCAGCGCAATCTCAGCCTGGCTACTAAAGGTGATCATCGTAATGTCTTACCATAAGCCTACGTCCTCATGATAGCTTATCGTTCGCGATCAAAGTCGCTCGATCGCCCTCTGAATAGATCCCGTGTCACTGTTGAATTCTGAGTCAACTCCACGGAATGCTGAGGTGGTGTTTGGCTGTTTAGGGTGATAGCTTCTTTGACTCGGGGTGATGGGCATCACCCCTGACGCTGTCCTCGGTCACAGAGAATCGTCTGTAGAATCACGGAGGCGACCCTGGTTGAGTCACGGTAACGGCTGGGTATCAACGCCATAATAAGAGTATCGAGTTCAGCCAAAGACATCATGATTCCCCAAATTCAACTTCTCCCCGGCGCTATCTCTGCCATTCTCGCTTCCGTCACCGACACTGGAGCCCTCACCCTTTCCGATCGCTACGGTCTTCTCGCCGCCACCTTAGATGAAAACCTCGACGACTGCGATCGCCGTTCCGCCAACCGCCTCCTCCGTTCAGTGGTTCGCGGACGGGTTCAAGTCATCAACGATCTCTGTGCAGCCTAGGAATTGCAACTCTCTTAAGGGTTAAACACCCCCTGAACAACCATTACAGAGGCTGTAACTCGACCTTTCATCTTTCTGTGAGTTCAAAAAAACCCCCCTCCGTGTCTGAGAGGGGGGTTTTTGGGGTTTAGGGATAGTCTCCGTGGACTATAAAAGTCCAACAAAGTGCAGGGGACCATAGCCAGTAATCAACTCCGCCATCAAAGCCAGGAATCCTAACATCGCTAGACGACCATTCCAGGTTTCGGCGGAGGCGGTTAGACCCCATTCCCAACGTTCTTGAGGATAGAACTTGGTCTTCTTGGGAGGGTGCATGACGCCATCAAAGCTGATACTGGGGGCTTGGCTGGCTTCTTCGACTAAGTCGGCTAAGTCCTCGATAAATAGGGGATGGGTATTGAGGGCGGGAACTCGATGGAAATGTTCGATTCCGGCTTCCTGGGCCACTTCCCGATATTCCATATCGATCTCTTGCAGGGTTTCGATATGTTCTGAGACAAAGCTAATGGGAACGACCACCAAGGTGTTGACGCCTTCTGTGGCTAAGGTCTCGATCGCATCCTCGGTATAGGGTTGCAGCCATTCTACGGGACCGACGCGACTTTGATAGGCTAGGGTGTACTGGTTCGGGCGATTGAGGGTGTTCATAATGCCCTTAGTGCATTTCTCAATCTCCTCTTGGTAGGGATCGCCGGCTTCCTCGACGTAGCTGCGGGGAACCCCATGGGCGCTGAAGAAAATATGGGCTTGGTCCGGGTTGGGAAGGCGATCGAGTTCTCGGGCGATCAGATCGGCCATGGCGCTGAGATAGCCGGGGCGATCGTACCAGGAGGGAATGACGGTATAATCGAGTTTTTGCAGTTGCTCATCCTGCTTCCATAGTTGTTCCAATAGTCGGAAGCTTGAGCCACTGGTACTGATGGAAAATTGCGGATAGAGGGGCAAAATCACCAATTTTTCGAGTTGGTCTCGCTTCAACTGGGCGATCGCCTCTTCGGTAAAGGGATTCCAGTACCGCATCCCCACATAAACCTGGGTGTCATGTCCCCGCTGTTTTAGCGTCGCTTCTAGGGCGCGGGCCTGTTCTTCGGTAATCCGGCGCAGAGGCGAGCCTCCACCAATTTGTTGGTAGTTTTCCTGAGATTTCTGGGTTCTCAGGCTTGAAATCATCCACGCCAGCGGTTTCTGCAACCAGGAGAAGGGTAGGCGGATAATCTCGGGATCGGAGAATAGGTTGTAGAGGAATGGTCGGACATCTTCGAGCTTGTCCGGACCTCCCAAGTTCAGCAGAAGAACGCCAACGCGACCCATAGCAGCCTGTGTTTCCCAATTTTTTAGATTCTTTACCAATATTAACAGTCCCGGCGGCGATCGACAACCACTCGGGTCTAAATCTCCTCGAAATCCCCGCAGACTCTCAGCCGGGTTTGTGCCTTCAGTAACAAAATGTTGCTTTTTTTGACGAAGTTTGACAATGTCTAAGAAACCCCTTGTCAAACTTCAGGATTTGTGAACTCGGGCGATCGCCCCTCCCGAGATGTAAGCCATGGCTTATCTTTCTCCTCAATACCGTTCAGATTGTCAACGAAATCTGCTATGGTTGTCACTCAGATTCAGAGTGCCAAACCAGCCTCTAATCGCATCCAGCACTTGCCCCCGTTGAGTTCGTAACCATCCATGAGATTTGCCCTTATGTCCGCCGATTCGAGTCCCCTTGAAGTATCCCTGACGCCACCCCTCAAATGGGCTGGGGGGAAACGCTGGCTGGTGGACAGCTTAAAACCTTATTGGCTAAAACACTGCCAAGGACGGCTAGTTGAGCCGTTTTGTGGTGGGTTGGCGATCGCCCTCGGACTCGTTCCCCAACAGGCCTTACTCAATGACATTAATCCTCATCTCATTAACTTTTATCACTGGATTCAACAGGGACTTGATGTTAACATTAAAACCCAAAATGACTCTAGTTTATATTATCAAAATCGCGATTATTTCAATTATTTAATTGCCAACAAAAAGCAGCAGACATCTGAAGCCGCACAACTGTTTTACTACTTAAATCGAACCGGATTTAATGGCTTGTGTCGATTCAATCGCAAGGGCTTATTTAATGTGCCATTTGGACGATATAAAAAAATAAATTATAAAGCAGATTTTCGGGAGTATCAGCCCCTGTTCCGCCATTGGCGGTTTGAGAACTCGGATTTTGCAGACTTAGTCATCCAAGACGGAGATTTTATCTATGCTGATCCTCCCTATGACGTGGAATTTCGCCAATATTCCAGCGGCGGCTTCGGCTGGAGCGATCAAGAACGCTTAGCCCGTTGGCTGGCTGAGCAATCGGTTCCTGTCATTGTCTCAAACCAAGCGACAGAGAGGATTTTAGCCTTGTATGAGCATCATAACTTCGAGGTGACGACTCGGCCAGCCCCGCGTCGCATTAGCTGCAACGGCGATCGCCGCCCCGCCCAAGAAATGGTAGCGTTCAAAAACATCGACTGAGAATTGAGGCCATCGTCTCACCCACCACTCGCCAATTTAGACGTTGCTCATACTCCTGACGGGCTTGATAGGCGAGATTGAGATAGCGATCGCGATCCTCAAACAACTCCTGTACATACATCGAAGCTCCCTCAACAAACTCATTCCGAGGAAAAGTTCGCCCATTGCGATCGTTCTCAACAATCGTCGGTATCCCATCCACCGCCGTCGCTAGAACCGGAACCCCAAACGCATTCGCTTCACAGAGAACATTACCATAGGTTTCAGCTTCCGAGGGTAACAAAAGCGCGTGCGATCGCCCAAACAACTCCGCCATCGCCATAGCCCCCGCCTCACTGAACTTGTCAATAAAGCCCGCCGAGGTGACATACGACAACGCCTCAACCGCCTGGGGAACGCGCCCCCCAACCAGCGTCAGTTGAGTAGGAATCCCCTGCTGGTTCAGCCGCCCCGCCACCGCCACCGCCAAATCGCCCCCCTTGCGTTGCCAATCTACCCCCACAAACAGTAAATTTAGAGTTTCCTCAGAGCGTTGGGCGATCGCCGTCTTCACCCGCTCTAAACTCGGCTCATCCGCTAAATTCGCCCCATAGGGAACCACATCAATACGCTCCCTGGGGACAGCATACTGCTGATGAGCATTATCCGCCGCCCAATGGGAGGGAAAAACAAAACGCTGACAAGTTTTTACCGATTGGCGATCGAAGTCTTTAAACCCTCGAACCGTCTCACCACAGAGATTCTGATAATCAGGATAGCGCTCTAACAACGGCGTAAACAAATTCGTTGCCCAAAGAACCACCGGCACATCCACCCGTAACTGAGAGACTAACGTCGTATCGGAGCCAATAATTAAATCAACCGGGTTATGTTTTAATCGCTCTTGGATTTGTTGCGCCAACGAATGGCCCAAATGAGGGGTTGCCCAATGCACATAGCGTCGCTTGCAAACTGACTCATACCACCAGCGTTTGACCTCAACCTGACGGTTGCGCCAAGGGGAAAGTTGATAGTCTAACGCACAAACATAGTTGACCTCAGCAAAGGATTCTAAACTTTTTGCCTTATTGTAATTGGTATAAATAAAACCATACTCCGAGCGAGTCCAACTTGGCGGGTTCAACAAATCAAAATAGTTTAAATAGGCAACTTTCATTACGTTCATTCTCCTAACCTAACCGTTTGGGGATGATTGAGTTATATCGAGCCGTTTAACCGCATGACGCTGACGTTCACGCTGATAATAGGGTATAACCGCTGTATCCTATCCTCTAAGACTCCTCCTGTTTGCCTGTCCCTTCCCCAGCCTTGACGATTCATGTCCCTCGTTTCTGTAATCTGTACCGCGTTCCCAACGAACCTAGACTCAGACGAAACCCAAGCCAGTCTGGAGTCAGT
>CAZXWM010000001.1:0-38546 GCA_964644215.1 uncultured Phormidium sp. | reverse complement strand
GTTCTGGCGGGAACCTATCAACAGTTTGAACTCATTTGTATCGGAGTGGGGGAAACTCAGAGCGCCTCAGAGCCACTCGACGACTCACGACTACGCTGGATTGACCCCTCCCCAAACAGCAATTTAACAGCCCTTGAGCAAGCCGTGGCCCAGAGTCGGGGCGAGCTGATCACCTGGATTCAACCGGGAGACCGTTGGCAGCGAGAGAAACTGAGCCGACAGGTGGCCGCCTTGGCCGCCGCTGACGACCCTCAGACGGCGATCGCCTATAGCCAAGTCTCTCAGCAAGGCAACCCCCTCCCCATCCCCACCATTCCCCCCGATGCTCCCACCACAACGCTCTATGACGCTCTGCGACTCTACTACCATTGGCAAACCTTATCAAATCCCCTGATTCGCCGAGAAGCCTGGTTGGCTGTAGCACGGGAGGGATTAGAACTTGAGGAATCCGACCTCTTCGGCGGCGGCTGGCGGCTGGCTGTGGCCTTGGCTGAACAATTCCAGGCCATCGCCCTCGACGAGACGTTAGTGGAACTGGCCCCCTGGACCAGCCCAAGCTTGAGCCAATCGCAGCAGTTGCGACAAGCCTTAGAGGAGACCCTGGCAAGCTTCATCACTCCAGAGGACCCGCCAGACCTTCAGAGTAAAGCTCAACATAACCAATACAAGTATCTCTTGGCCCGTGCCTTGTGCGATTCCCTGACCCCAGACCTGGCCGCCGAACTGCCGCCAATTCTCAAAACCCTGTATCAAGATGACCCCAGCATCCAACATGAGGGAGCGTTACTGGTTGAAACCTATCGGCGACTAGCCACGGGAGACCGCTTAAACCTCAGCCATCGCTGGTTAGCCACTCTCCAAGTGACACCAAAACCCCTAATTACCGTCGTTGTCCCCGTTTACAATGGCGAAGCGACGATCGCGGCCACCATCGACTCGGTGTTGGAGCAAACTTTCACCGATCTTGAACTGCTGATTATCGACGATGGTTGCACCGATAAGACGGCGGCGATCGTCGATCGCATCAGCGACTATCGACTGCGACGGCTGGCCTACGACAATGCCGGACTGGCCGCCAGTCGTAATCGGGGGTTACAGGAGGCGCGGGGAACCTATATCTCGTTTATCGATGCTGATGATCTCTGGCATCCCCAGAAGCTAGAGGCTCAATATCAACAGCTCTCTCAGCCTCGGGAGACTCATGCCAATCTGCGATCGCTCTATGGCGTGGCCTACAGTTGGACTGACTATATTGATGAAGCGGGCCAGGTTCTCAAAGCCGGTAGTCATCTCAACCTTGATGGTGATGCTCTGGCTCATTTACTCTTAGCCGATTTCCTCGAAAGTGGCTCTAATGCCCTGATTCGTACTGAAGCGGCGCGACAGGTGGGGGGATTTGATGAATCTCTCGCCGCTGCCGAGGATTGGGACTTTTTCCTGAAACTGGCCCGCCGTTATTTCTTTGTTTGTGTTCCTGAGGCACAGGTCTATTATCGCGTCACGGCCAGCTCCATGTCCTCGAAATTGCAGCAACAGGAGTCGGCCTGTCTGACGGTGTTAGAACGGGCGTTTAGCAACGCCCCACAAGCCCTACAGTCGCTGCGATCGCAAAGTTTTACTAATCTGTACCAATACCTCAGTTATCGAGCCTTACAGCCTCCCCTAACCCCCGAAAACTGCCGCCTGGCCTTGGGCTTTTTACAAAACATCGAACGTTGGGACCCTCAAGCTCACCGCTACCAAACCCTACTGACGGACTTACAAACCCTCTGTCGCATTTATCAGGATAATGCTCCCCGTTTGGCGACTCGCCTCTGTGATGCGGGTTCACTGACTCCTCAGGTTGAAGATCTCTTCCAATACACGCGATCGCGTCCCTATCCCGCCATCTCCGTCATTATCCCCGCCTACAACGCCCAAGACACCATCGGCGAAACCCTAGAATCAGTTTTAGCACAAACCTGGACTGACTTTGAAATTATCGTCATCGACGACGGTTCTACGGATAACACCGTCGCCGCCGTCAAGGCCTTTGACGACTCTCGCCTGCAACTCTTCTGTTACCCCAATGCGGGCCAAGGAGAAAGTCGCAATCGGGGTGCTTGTCACGCGAGAGGGGAGTTTTTCGCCTTCCTAGATTCCGATGACCTTTGGACTCGCGATAAACTCGAATCCCAATATCGCGCTATGGTCGAGTGGCAGCCTCCCGCCAATGCTGAATCCCTCTATCAGACCCGTCAGCCGGCGGTGGCCTATAGTTGGGTGGATTGGATTGATATCTCGGGTCGCTTTCTGCAACGGGGTTGTGAGTACACTAGCAATGGTTATGTGTATCCTAAACTTTTGCTAAGTGATTTCATTGCTGGCGGGTCTAATGCGATGATGTGGCGGGGTGCATTCTATCAAGTGGGTGGCTTTAATCCTGACTTTCCTCCGGCTGAAGATCGAGATATGTGGTTGCGGTTGGCGGAGAAGTTTCATTTTGTGGCTGTGGAGAAGCCTCAGTTGCGCTATCGACAAGTTCCCACCTCCCAATCGGCCAATGTCGTTCGCATGGAGCGATCGCAATTGCGAGTTTTAGCGGCCGCCTTTGAGCGCGCACCTGACGTTCAACCCTTTGCCAAAAAACCAGAATGTTTGCCGGCCTATCGCGCCCAAACCTACGCCAACTCCTATAAATATCTCACCTTCAAAGCCTTGGAGGGCGAGCCGAAACCCCAACAAGGCCGGTTAGCGATACGACTGTTTTGGACGGTACTCCAATATGAACCCCAACTCTGGCAAGAGCGTCGTTTTGTGATTAAACTCTGGCTGCGGATTCTCATCACCGCCTTTTGTCCCCCAGCTTGGACTCAATCCGTGTTACAACGATTTCCTACCTTCCCCAAATTACATGGAGATTTGTTGGGATATACCAAAATGGATGTTCCGATGGATGCTTCTGCCGATGATTAACATTAAACGGCCCAAACGTCAAACTTGCTCAACCTAGACCGTTTCACCATGAAAGCTAAACTTAAATCACAATTACGGCGGGTTCGGACTTGGTTAACCACTCGTCCACTGCAATTCAAGTCTGTCTATTGGCGGGTTTTAACTCGGATTCAACCCCAAAATTCTTGGCCTCATTATCATTTGGCAAAAGCGCAACTACAGCAGCAAAACTGGTCCGAGGCTGAAGCGTCTTTTCGTCGCTGTCTCGCCTTGGATAACACCATCGCCCTGGCTCACCATGAGTTAGGAGATGTCCTGCAACAGCAGGGACAATTTGAGGCGGCGGTGGGGGCGTATCGGCAGGCGATCGCCCTCAACTCAGACTTTTCTTGGTCACATCATAACTTAGGCGATGCTCTCGGACATAAACAAGATTGGCAGGGAGCAATTAACGCCTATAAAGAGGCGATAAAACTCGCCCCCGATTGCTTTGAAAGTCATCATAACTTGGCTAAAACGTATAGTCAGTTAAACCAGTATTCAGCGAGTGCTAAGGCGTATCAAAACGCAATTGAAGTCTCAGCAAAATCCCAAAATCCCCCCTTTCAATTGTTGTATGACTACGCGGGTGTTTTATTGCGTCTCAACGATACCTCAAACTTGAGTCAAGTTTATCTAAAAACAATCGAAATTGACCCAGAATTTTCCTGGTTTTATCACTTTATTTTCTGGAGAACTCTCAAGACTGAAAAGCGACTTCCTGAAGCAGAAATAGCTTACAAAAAAGCATTAAATGAACATTCTAATAGCACAGAAGTTTATATCAATCTAGGAGAAGCCCTCAGCCATCAAGACAAAATTAGTGATGCCCTACCGTACTATAAACAGGCTTTACAACGGCAATTAGCAAAGCCTTACCCAGAATTAGCAAAACTCTGTGAGGCTAATCCAGACAGAACTGACCTCAAAACGAAGCCAGATTTTATTATTTTAGGGGCGCAAAAAGCGGGAACTAGCTCTCTCTATATGTATCTAACACAACATCCAAATATCATTCCTGCCCTCCGCAAAGAAGTTGAATTTTGGTCTTGGAAATACCGACGAGGTCATGACTGGTACTTTGCTCATTTTCCGCCACTAGCCAAGGGAGGTGAATTTTTGACCGGGGAAGCCTGTCCCGGATATTTAGACTTTTACGTTACGCCAGAACGAATCCGCGAATTTCTGCCCAATGTCAAATTCATGGTGTTGTTAAGAAATCCCGTAGATCGGGCAATTTCTCACTATTATCATTGGCTGCGACGACAACAAGAAACCTTACCCTTGCCTGAGGCGATCGCCGCCGCAAAACAGGAGTTAGAGCAACAAGGAAATGCTTGGGATTTACCCAGCAACTATCTAGCCCGAGGTATATATGTAGAATTTATCCAGCATTGGTTCTCCTTGTTCCCCCGTGAGCAATTTCTCTTTCTCGAAAGTGAAGCCTTTTATGAAAACCCCTCTGCAAGTCTGAAACAAGTCTATCAATTCCTAGATCTCGCCGACCATCCCCTAAGCGACTATCGTAAATATAATGCTGGGTCTTATCGACCCGCAGAAGCGGAGATTCGTCAAGAACTACAAGCCTTTTACAAACCGTATAACCAGAAATTACAAACCCTACTCGATTGTGAATTTAGCTGGTAAGCCCTATCACGTTCTATCACGAGATCCCGCCCAGATGTCCTATGAAACTCTCCCCCTTACTCGATCGCCTCAGAGGAAACCTCAGCCTTCTGCACCATCAACTCACCTCCCCCAACACCTCGGGGCAACCCCTCGATGAAATTGCCCTGCAACTCCTTAAACAACAAAAGAAAGAAGCGGCATTAGCGGCCTTCTCTCGGGCAATTCAAGCCCAACCTAGCCAAGATTGGCTGAGCCGTTTTCAACTCTGGGCTATCCTGGAACAGCCCCATCAACCGAGTATAGCCGCCTGGGGAGAAAGACTTGTGAACATCCTCGAAACCCTCGCCCAACAGCATCCCCAAGAGCGAACCTGTGCCTTAAACCTCGCCGAAGCCTTAACCCGCCTCGGACAGTTTGAGGCGGCCCGTCCCTGGTATCGTCGCGCCGTAGAAAACCGCCTGGCCGGCGATCGCCCCGATTTAGCCCATCTCCAGCCCCATCTACAGCATGGTTCAGCCCCATCTAGCCCCCAGTTCACCATCATCGGCGTCATGAAAGGGGGAACCACCTCCCTGTACCATTACCTCAGTCATCACCCCCAGATTGTCCCTAGCGCCCGCAAAGAAATTGATTTTTGGTCTTGGCGATATCAACGGGGCTTAGACTGGTATCTAGCCCATTTCGCCCCATTACCCGAGTCCGGGATCTATATCAGCGGCGATGCCAGTCCCACCTACTTTTCCCATCAAAAAGCACCCCAACGGCTGGCACAAACCTATCCCAACATGAAAATTGTGGCCGTGTTACGGAACCCCGTTGACCGTACCATCTCCCACTACCACCATGCCTGTCGCGAAGGCGTTGAACAGCGGTCTTTGGGTGAGGCCTTGCGATCGCACCGTCAGCAACTCGACAGCAACAGCCATGACCCCAACAAACTCAACAACTACCTCGCCAGCAGCCTCTATGTCCCCCCCCTAACCCGCTGGTTCTCCTGTTTCCCGCGCCAGCAAATTCACATTATCTTTAGCGAAACCCTCTTCCAACAGCCCCAAGCGACCCTAGATCGCCTCTGTGACTTTTTAGACATTCCCTCCTATCCTCTGACCTCAGCTACTAACCGTAATCCCGGCCAATACCAACCCGACCCCGATATTCGTCAAGACTTGCAAGCCTTCTTTGAACCCCATACTCGTCAACTCCAAGAGTTACTTGAGATATCCCTACCCGACGAACATCTGGCCCTCTAACCTGGCCCTCTAATCTGGCTTAATCCCCCTAATTCTCACCATGCGTACCCGTCACCTCTTAGACTTTGAATCCGAACGTGTCATTCACCTCGGACGGGCGATCAAAATTGTCTGGAATAGCGGCCCCTGGTGGACTGTAGCCCGAGGTAGTATCACCATCGTCAAAAGCTGCATTCCCATCACGCGGCTTTACATCATGAAGCTGCTTCTCGACAACATCACCATGGGCTTTGATGCCGACAACCCCGAAGATGCCTTTCGTCGCATCGCTCCCCTGGTGATTGCTATGGGTCTGGTGAACCTCGCCGCCGCCTTCCTCACCTCCGTCGGCCGCCTCGTCAACCAATATCAGCAACAAGTCGTCTCCGATCGCCTCTACGAGATTATTCACGACAAAGCCATCACCGTCGATCTCGAACATTACGAAAATCCCAGCTACTACGACATCCTCGAACGCGCTCGTAACCAAGCCAACAACGTCCCCCTACGGCTACTGAATCGCCTCGAACAAATTGGCAGTAACCTCGTCCAACTCGCCACCATGGGCGGGACTCTCCTCAGCTTTAACTGGCTCATTGGTGGCGTTTTGATCATTCCCGTGATTCCCCGGATTCTGGTTCGCTTAGCCTTCGTTCGCGAGATTCATGCCTGGTTACAACGCCGCACCGCCACCCAACGGGAAGCCTCGTACTACAACAGCTTACTCGTCAGTGACAACTACGCCAAAGAAATTCGCCTCTTTCAACTCGGTGAACTCTTCTCCCGACGCTTCCGTAAATTGCGTTGGCGACTGCGCGAAGAACGGCTGCAAATTGCCCTACGTCGCGCCTCAGCCGACTTTTTCACCACCCTTATTTCTGTAGTAGCAACCTGGGGTATCTATGCCTATATCGCCTATCAAACGGTTCAAGGAAACATTACCGTTGGTGACTTGGTCTTGTATAACCAAGCCTTCCGCAAAGCCTATGATGCCCTTTGGCAAGTCCTTCAGGGTGTTGCGGGCCTCTACGAAGATAACCGTTACCTCTCCTATCTCTTTGAATTTCTCAACATCAAACCAAGAATCGTTGATCCAGTTTCGCCAAAACCGCTTCCGTCTCCCATGAAACAGGGGATCTCCTTTGAAAATGTTTACTTTAATTACCCGAACAGTCAGCGGGAAGCGATTAAAAATGCCTCATTTCAGATTAAACCTGGCGAAGTGATTGCTCTTGTCGGGGAAAATGGCTCAGGTAAAACGACTTTAATTAAACTATTATGTCGTCTTTATGACCCCACAGAAGGTCAAATCCTTATGGATGGCATTGATTTGCGAGAGTTGAAAGTTCGGGAACTACGCCAGCAAATTAGCGTTATCTTCCAAGACTATGCCAAATATCACCTAACCGCTCGTGAAAATATCTGGCTGGGAAATCTCGAATGTCCCTCCGACGATGAACGCATTATCAAAGCGGCACAACGGTCTGGGGCGGATGAAGTTATCGAAACGCTGCCTCTTGCTTATGATAATTTGCTTGGCAAACGCTTTGCAACTGGGGAGGAACTGAGTATTGGTCAATGGCAAAAAGTGTCGATCGCTCGGGCGTTTCTCCGCGACTCTCAGGTGATTGTCCTCGATGAACCCACGTCAGCCCTCGATCCGAAAGCAGAATATGAAGTGTTTAAGAAATTCCGCGAATTATTAGAAGGACAATCAGCAGTCTTGATTACTCACCGACTCTCTACCGTCAAAATGGCGGATCGCATTTATGTTTTAGATAAAGGATGTATTGTTGAATCTGGGTCTCATGATGAGTTGATTGCCCACGAGGGTCTTTATGCAACCTTATTTGAGACACAAGCTCGTAACTATCGTTAATTCTTTGAATTTTTGGGCTAGATCAAGATGAAACTTATCGTCGAGATATTATAGGTTCAGAGTCCGTCGGATAACATCGTCAACTGTGATCAGGAGTAAAACCGTTGAGCAAACTAAACATCTGGGAATCGTTAAAAACACTCGCTAAGAGGCTACAATCAGCACAACCACTATCCCTAGATAGTCCAGCCAGTCATCAAGACTCCCTAGAAGACGCACTGGAGTCTGCGGCGGCTGATCAGGCGGCTAACCAGCTAGAGGCGGCGGCCCAAACCTATCTGACAATTCTGAGCGATTATCCCAACAAAAGCTGGTGGTATAACAGAACTCTGTGGGATGTGCTAGAAAAGACGAATCGTTTGCAGAGGGCGATCGCCATCCTAGCCCAGTCTAATCAACAGTCTAGCTCGGTTCAACCGGCGATCGCCCTCAATCTGGCTGAAGCACTCACCCGCCAGGGAGACAACCAAGCCGCCATCACTCATTACCAATCCGTGAGTTACGCCAAGTTCTCGAAATCCTATCAAAAACTCGTCGAAACGGCTTGGACTGAGACATCTTTATCTCCCCAATTTATTATTATCGGTGCAGCAAAATCGGGAACAAGTGCCCTTTATAGCTATCTCGCCTCCCATCCTAAAGTTTTACCGGCTGTTGTCAAAGAAATCAACTTTTGGTCTCATCGCTTTCAACAGGGTTTACCTTGGTATCAGTCTCATTTTCCAGCTATCTCTGAAGAGATAGCTAAACAACAAGGATTGATAACAGGAGAAGCCAGTCCCAGTTACTTCGCTCATCCGGAAGCACCTCAACGAATCAAACAAGCCTATCCCAACATTCGCTTAATTGTAAGCCTACGAAACCCAGTGGATCGAACCATCTCTCACTATTATGATCGAGTTCGTCGTCGTCAAGAAGTGCGTCCCTTAGACCTGGCAATTTATGAAAGTTTAGCGGGCAACTCTAGCCCGTCCACGTCAGTTGAATTTGTACCTGATTATTTACGAGAAAGTTGCTACAGCCTCAATCTTCAGGCTTGGTATTCCCACTTTGAACCAGAGCAAATTTATGTCATCAAAAGCGAAGACTTACTCAACCAACCCGCCGCCACCAGCCAGTCTGTTTTTGAGTATCTCGGTTTGCCCAGTCATCAGCTTCGTCACTATCGAAAATACAATGTCGGGAACTATAAATTATCGGATTCCATGATAGATAATGACTCGGATGCTAAACTGAGGGCTACTCTACGAGACTATTTTCAAGAGGATATGGAGAAATTGACAGATATTACGGGGAAAGTTCTGACTTGGTAGTCATGACCGAGTTGCAAGTTAAACCAAACAACAAATGAAATTCTACTAGAATCATTCTACATTGTCATGCAAGGTTATGCAAAATAGTTATGCAAATTCAAACTAAACTCACTGTATTAGGCTGTTATCTCAAAATCAAATTGGGATATCAAGCGAAAGAAGCTGCTCACTGGCTGTTACAGTTTTATCAACAACAGGATGACCTAGAAGCTGTTTTAGAGTTATATGAGGAGGCGATCGCCCTCAATCCTGACGATGAAATGCTCTTACTTGAATGTGCCGATTTTTTGTGCCAGCGGCAACAAGATAGCCAGGCAATTTCTCTGTATCAACAAATCGTTGCCATCAATCCTTCTAGGTTTTTGGCTTATCGTAACTTGGGAAATCTCTTGGTGAAGCAGTTACGCTGGCAAGAGGCAGAACAAGCCTATAAAAAAGGGATTCAACTCCTCAACACTCCCTCAGTTTTTATCTATCGAAAACTGGCAAAAACCCTAGCCCAACAGCAGCGATGGCTAGAGGCATTATCGGCGTATAAAAAGGCTTGGAACTCCCAAAATCAAATTCATCAAGCGTTACAGGCTTGTCAAGCCCAGATTGAGCAGGGTTGTGAGACATGGGAGACTTATTTTCTATTGTTTCAAACATTAGCCGAGGCGAAACAATGGACCGGTGCGATCGCCGCTTGGTGGCAAGCGATTACACTCGATCCTTATCAACCCTGGTGGTGGCAGGAACGTTGTCTAACACTCTCAAATACTTACCATAAATTAGACGAATTAGAAAATCTATTTAAACAAAAATTTACGAACAATCCGGGTGAATTAGATCTAGGGCTGAATCTAAGTGCTGTTCTTGAACAGCAAGGTCGTATGGAAGAAGTTTGTACTACCCATCAAGACATTGCAAATTATAAACTAAAACAACGTTACCCTAAGCTATCACCTCAAACCCCTCTAAAATCGCCCCAAGTCAATTTTACAATTATTGGGGCTCAAAAAAGTGGCACATCTTCACTTTACTATTACTTAGAAGAACATCCAGATATCTCCGTTTCCATCAAAAAAGAACTTCATTTTTGGTCTCTCCATTATGAGAAAGGCCAAAACTGGTATCGATCGCACTTCTTACCCATTCCAGAGGGTAAATTTTGGCGAACGGGTGAAGCGAGTCCCACCTATCTCGACTCTCCCGAAACCCCGGAACGGATGTATCGAGAGTTCCCCGACATGAAACTAATTGTTTTACTGCGTAATCCTGTCTCTCGTGCCATTTCCCACTATCATCACTGGGTTCGACTCAAAAAAGAGTGTCGTCCTCTTGACATTGCCTTGACTGAACAACTTGCAGAAATTCCCGATTGGGACGATGTGATTTCCCTTCGCAATCACTACATCGCTCGGGGCTGCTATGTCAAATTTCTAGAAAAATGGCTCCGCTTTTTTCCTCGTGAACAAATACTGGTTATCCCTAGTGAACTCTTCCAAGACCATCCCTCAGACATTGTACAAACGGTCCATTTATTTCTCGAAATTCCCCGCAAGCCTTTGGAAAACTTGGAGTATTACAATGTAGGCGAGTATAACTTTGAAAATCCGAGCTTAAAATCGCAACTGCAAGACTTTTATGCTCCCTACAATCAAGACTTAGAGAAATTATTAGACCAATCCTTTCCCTGGACAACACTATGACAACACCATCATCATAATCAAGGACTCCATGGTTCAAATTTCAGTCATTCTTCCCGTCTATAACGGCATGGAGACGATCGCCGATACCATCAATTCAGTCTTAGGGCAAACCTTTAGAGACTTTGAACTAATTGTCATCGACGACGGCTCAACCGATGATACTCTATCCGTGGTCAAGGCGATCGCCGATGAGCGCATCCAAATTCATCAATTTACCAACGCCGGCCAGGGAGAAAGTCGCAATCGTGGCGTCGCTTTAGCCCAGGGAGACTATCTCTCCTTCATTGATGCCGATGACTTGTGGACTGCCGATAAACTCCAACACCAATGGCAAGCCTTACAAACCCATCCCCAAGCCGCCGTCGCCTACAGTTGGACCGATCACATTGACGAAAACAACCAGTTTTTTCGCCCTGGCCCCCATCTCACCTTTTCCGGCGATGTCTATAAACTGCTCATCATCAGTGATTTTGTCGGCAGTGGTTCCAATGTTCTGATTCGCACCTCTGCCTTTGAAGCCGTAGGCGGATTTGCCCCCAGTCTCACCCCAGCCGAAGATTGGGATTTATGGGTCCGATTGGCAGCAAACTATGAGTTTGTCGTGGTGCCCCAAGTGCAAATTCTGTATCGAACCGTGACCTCGTCCTCGTCCTTTAATTTAGCCAAGATGGAGGCATCGAGTTTACAGGTGATCGATCGCATTTTTGCCGCCGCTCCCCCCGAATTACAACACCTGTCTCGGATTTGTCGCGGTCATCGCTATAAGTATTTAACCTATAAAGCCCTAGATTTAACCCCAGAACGACGGCGAGCTAGGGCAGCCTTTCGCTTTTTAGCCCTGGCTCTCTGGTACGACCCGAGTTTGCGGCGACGACGGGTGATTTGGAAGGTTCTGCTGCGAGCAACAGCAGCAGGGCTGCTACCGCAATCGTCGGCGAAGTCCCTACTGAAGCAAGTCCCAAAACCCTTTGAAATTGAAGCCTTACTGTTTCATATTCGCTTTGACCCCTAGAATGACCGTGAAACATGATCCAAAACGTCATAACAGCGTCATTTCTCTGTAACCTGCCCTCGTTATGCTGGGACTTAAGACGACGTGAAACGCTTGGGGAGACGCCTTTAACAGGTTTGGACGTGCTTCCCCGGTGTACTTGCTCGGCTCTATCCTAAAGGTTCCTACTGCTCCACCCGTCAGCGGGTGGGGCTTTTTTTTGCCCTCACTCCCAGTCAGGACTGAGGCGGCGAATGTCAAACCGATCAACTTGAGGATGACAGGTACGACAACTGTTCAAATCTAGGGACTGAGGCAGCTCTACGTTAGGATGTAGGGCAGCGAAGGGACGGGAGTATTGAAAGCGGAAGGGAACCGACTCGCTGCTGGCACTGTTGGGACGAGAGAAGGTTTGTAGATAGTCCCAGACAATCTGAATTTGGGGGCTGGGTAAGACTTCAATGCGTCGGCCATAGTGATTTTCGTCTAGGAGCAGATCCCGCCAGGTTTCTGTGGGGAAGACGGCCGGAGGAACGCCAATATGACACGAAGCACAGGCTTCGAGATAGAGAGTTTGCCCGGTTTGATACCGCTCAGGAATGGGATCGACGGTGCCGATGTGAGGGGCGGGGGCCAGATTTGGGGATTGCGATCGCCCCACATCGGCCAAACCCCAGCCTAGGCCCACAGACCATAACAACAGCAACAGGCTCAACAGCAGTATCGAGGGACGTCGCCGCTGTGCTGTCTTTGCAGAGGGGGATGTACGTGGCCTAAGCCGGGAGAGGTGACGAGAATCCGACATCGCAGTTGATACTTTGGGCTTCAAAATTGACCCACAATTGTTGACAAGTGGTTGAGATTGAGGAGAGAATAACTAGGGTTTTAAATCTCTATTTTATAAGAAATCCCGTCTGATTGTCAACGCTCCGTATTGACTAAAAAACTGGGGTATGATGCAGTTTACACCCTGGCGATCGCCTCAAGCGGACTTGTTTCACGAGCCTATTTGAATGGATATTCTCATCTACGCTTATAATTATCATCCCGAACCCATTGGCATTGCTCCGCTGATGACAGAACTGGCCGAAGGACTGGTTAAACGGGGCCATCAGGTCCGCGTCGTCACCGGAATGCCCAATTACCCACAACGGCAAATCTATGACGGCTATCGGGGCAAACTCTATGTTACCGAGGAACGCAACGGCGTTAAAATCCAACGCTGTTTTGTCTGGGTTCGCCCCAAGCCGGGACTCGTCGATCGCATCCTCCTCGAAACCAGTTTTGTCGGTACCAGTTTTATCCAAGCCCTTAATGGTAAACGCCCTGATGTCATCCTACTGACGGTTCCGCCCTTACCCGCCTCAGTCCCCGCCACAGTGTTTAAATGGATGCAACGGGCGCCGGTGGTGTTGAATTTACAAGATGTTCTACCCGAAGCGGCGGTTGTCGCGGGGTTACTCACCAATCAAGCCCTAATTCGGGTCTTTGAATCCTTAGAACGATTCTCTTATCGCTACGCTAATAAAATTGCGGCAATTTCTGATGGATTTGTGGACAATTTAATTAACAAAGGCGTGAGTCCCGATAAAATCACCTTGATTCCGAATTGGGTCGATACAGACTTTATTCGTCCCCTGGATAAACAGGATAATTCCTTTCGCCGAGAGCAGGGACTCGCTGGTAAGTTTGTCATCTTGTATTCTGGAAACATTGCCCTCACCCAAGGACTTGAAACCCTGATTAAAGCAGCGGCAAAATTGTTAGATCAGCCCGATATTGCCATTGTTATTGTCGGCGAAGAACGGGCTTTAGGAGCCTTACGCGATCGCCGCGATGAACTTGGCGCTACCAATGTTAAACTGTTACCCTTTCAACCTCGTGAACGGCTACCGGAGATGCTCTCGGCCGCCAATATCGGTATGGTAATGCAGAAAAAGACCGTCATTGCTATCAATATGCCCTCAAAAATTCAGGTATTACTGGCTAGTGGCCTACCAATTTTAGCCTCCGTTCCCGATACCGGAACCGCCGCCAAAGCCGTTAAAACCAGTGCTGGGGGTTGGGTGGTTCCTCCTGAAGATCCCGAGGCGATCGCCCAAGCCATTCGTCAGCTTAAAGCCGCCCCTGATACCCTCGAACAACTTAGCCAACAAGGACGACAATACGCCCTAGATAATTATTCATTTTCCGAAGCCCTCGATCGCTATGAAGCCCTCTTCGAGACCGTCATCAATGACTCGTGAACCCCTTGGGTGGCGATCGCCCTCGCCCGATTTAGTCCCCGTAAAAACACTGAGATTCGGGTCAATCATCAATCAACAAATCACCTCAATCAACGAATTTCAATCTTAGTGTCATACTCAAAGCCTTGGAAATTGGAATTATACTCAAGAATGTACTCACCACTACTTGGGAGTTCTCCCCTCCAAGTGCTACGTCCACGCATCGACGCCGCCTCCGTAATTTCTCGACCATTAGGAGCGCGCACAAACGGTAGAGGACTATCACCCATCGCCGTCAGCGTCATCGTTTGTTGCGCCCTGGCCTCCAGGCGATACTCATGGAACCCTGTCCCCACAAGGCGATCGCTCAGACGAATCGCCGTCGCCCCAGCCGGGAAGCCCAATTGAGCCACCAGTTCATTACAACCACTATCCGTCAAGCTTTTGGCAATCCAACCCGGTTCGGGATCAGAAATCCGCCACCAGCCCGAGTCTTCCCCGGCGATCGTCACCCAAGCCCGGTCATCGAGTTGTCCCACCACATTATCATCAGTCACTTCCGGCTGCGATCGCACATTCAAAGGTGCATTGGGATCATCCACCCGAGCCATAGTCGTCTCACAGCGTACAACCTCCACCTGAGCCGGTTGTACCGCAGCAGGAGCCGGTGTAGGAGTAGGAGTCGGCGTGGGTGTGGGAGCAGGAGTCGGCGTGGGTGTGGGAGCAGGAGTCGGCGTGGGAGTCGGAGTCGGCGTAGGAGTGGGCGTAGGAGCCGGTGTAGGAGTCGGTGTAGCCGGAGTTTCCTGCGGTTGAGCCGTTGGCGTATCGGCCTGAGATTGCTCGAAGTCCGGAGGAGTCGGCGACTCAGGCTGACAGCCCGCAAGCAAGCCCAGTAGGACAACCCCGAGCAATGATGGCAATTTAGGGAAAAAGTTCATGATCTAGCTAAGCCCGAATCTGCGAGAACGACTCTGATCGACATCGGTCTCCGTTTATTATAGGCTTCGAGACCACCAGCCAAGACTAAATTGCCCATCAACAGACCGAACACCACCCCCTAGCAAAATGACCTCAAATCTGTTAAGGGCGAATCATCCCCCCATCTCAATCTTGTCCAAACAACTTCAGTCCGAATTAAGATTGAAGAACACTAGGGATCAGACCCGACGAGTTTATTTATAATGGCCAATAGTCTTAAATTTCTAACCTCGACAAAAATCCTTAGCCTGGCCCCATCTGTTGCGTCATCTACCCAGCGTATCAAGCGCAAAACTTAGCATCATTGTTCAGTTGGCTTGCCAGTGTTGATGAGAGGAAGTGTCCCGTTCAATCCTATGAATTCACAAAAGACAACAGAAGATCTCCAACAGCGTCTGAATCGCGAAGTCTTGTTGCAGCGAATGACGCAGCGAATCCGCAACTCTCTCGACCTGCAAGAGATCCTCGACGCAACGGCCGTAGAAACCCGACAGTTTCTAGGAGTTGATCGGGTGAAAATTTATCGCTTCAACGCCGATAGTAGTGGAACCGTCATTGCCGAGGCCGTTCAAGAGAATCGCTTACCCCGCCTGTTGGGACTGACCTTTCCCGCCGATGATATTCCCCCTGACGCACGTGAGCGCTTTGTGCGGCAACGGGTTCGTAGCATTGTCAATGTCAAAGAGCGCTCCATTGGCATAAGTTGCGCTGACGATGCCTTCTTACCTCAGGAGTATCACAATCTCGATCCCTGTCATGTTGAGTATCTCACCACTATGGGAGTTGCCTCATCCCTCTGTCTGCCCATCATTCATGATGACCAACTCTGGGGACTTCTCGCCTCGCATCATGCCGACCCACGACAGTACGACCTGCCCACCTTACAACTGATTCAAGCCGTCGTCGATCAAGTCTCAATCGCTATCTCCCAATCGGCCCTACTGGCTGAGGCCCATCGACAACAGCAACGGGAAGCTGCCGTCAACCAAATTGTCGGCCTTCTGCACGCTCAGCCAACCATTGAATTTAGCACCGCCATCGACGCGGCCATTGAGGCCCTAGGGGGCCAAGGCGGTCAACTCTATATTCTACGAGACTCGCCGCTACGTTTGTGTCGGGGCAGACAGCCGAAGTTTAGGGACACTGACCTGGCCTTAGAACAAGCCGTGGAGTCTTGGTGGCAGGCCCAATTCCCCAAACGGGATTTGCCCCTCTATCCCCTCCTAGAGACGACCAACCTGGATGACGTGCCTCAATTGCGTCCTCTAACCGCCGCCTTTAGCCAAGCCCAACTTAGGGGACTGTTGGCCCTGCCTCTACATCATCGTCAACAGTTTTTGGGCTACCTGATGGTCTTTCGCCAAGAAATTGACCTGGAGATCTGGTGGGCCGGTAAATTTGACACCAATCGACAGCAGGAACGGCCTCGGCAATCCTTTGAAGCCTGGAAACAACTGAATCGCGGCCAATCATTGCCCTGGAGTGACAATGACCGACAACTGGCGCGGGAGTTGAGCGAGCGTTTTGCCTCTGCCGTTCAGCAATATCGGCTCTATCGGGAGGTTAACACCCTCAATGCGACCCTTGAACACCAAGTTCGACAGCGAACTACCCAACTTCAGCAGTCCTTGCACCTCAGTCAAGCGATGGCTGAACTCGCCGATCAGATTCGCAGTAGTTTGGACTTAGATGAGATTTTGCACACCGTTGTCCAGAAGGTGCGCAGTCTCTTGCAGGCCGATCGCGCCGTGGTGTATCAGGTCTTTGAAGGAGGAGAAGGACGCATTACCGTTGAAGACATTCAGGGGAATTGGCGCTCTGCTTGGGGCATTGAGACCCCACCAGGATGCTTTCCTGAACATCTCGAACAGAAATACCTCAGCAGTGGCCAGGCTCGGGTTATGGACGATATTAAGACGGCCAACCTAGCCCCCTGTCACCGGGAATTTCTGGAGAGTTTACAAATTCAGGCCAATCTGATCGTACCGATTCACTGCGATCGCCAACTCTGGGGCCTGATTATCGCCCACCAATGTAGTCGCCCCCGTCACTGGAGCGATCGCGAAATTGAACAAGTTGAACAACTGGCCCGTCACGCCTCCATCGCCATCTCCCAAGCCGAACTCTTCGCCAAAAGCCAACGGGCCACTCGCAGCGCCAACGCCAAAGCCGAAGAACTCAAACAGGCGCTCGAAGAACTCACCCAAGCCCAAACCCAACTGATTCAAAGTGAGAAAATGTCCAGCTTGGGGCAATTGGTGGCCGGTGTCGCCCATGAAATCAACAATCCCGTCAACTTTATCTACGGGAATCTCGTCCATACCACCGAGTACACTCAAGATATCCTGGATTTATTACATCTGTATCAAGACCATTACCCCGAACCCATTGACGAGATTTGCGATCGCATCGAAGAGATTGACCTCGAATTTCTCCTGGAGGATTTACCCCGAATGCTCGGTTCGATGAAACTCGGGGCCGAGCGGATTCGCCAAATCGTTCTCTCCCTGCGTAACTTCTCCCGTTTGGATCAGTCGGAACTCAAACCCGTTAACCTCCACGATGGCATCGAAGGAACCCTCACTATCTTGCACCATCGTCTGAAAGCTAAAGCCGATCGCGCCGCCGTGAACGTGGTCAAAGACTATGGAGACTTGCCCCCCGTTGAATGCTACGCTGGTCAACTCAATCAAGTTTTCATGAATTTGATTAGTAACGCCATCGATGCCCTGCATCCCTTTGACAAGGAGAAAGCCAAACGCACCATCCGCATTCAGACCGAAAAAGTGGCCGAGAACCGAGTCGCTGTGATTATTGCTGATAATGGCTGTGGCATTCCCGAAACCCTGCGATCGCAGGTGTTCGATCCCTTCTTCACCACCAAACCCGTCGGAATTGGCACCGGATTGGGCCTCTCCATCAGTTACCAGATCGTCACCGAAAAACATCATGGTTTCTTTACTTGCGTCTCACAACCGGGGATTGGCACTGAGTTTCGCCTAGAAATTCCCATCTATCAGTCCGCTGCTCATCCTCAACCGGCCAACGAAAGTTCCACGGCGACAGCTAAGATATAAGCGAGTATACGCGAGTCGAATCGAGTCCCCCCCAGGCGATGATGTCCCAAACTTGGGTCCGGCTGCGCTTGCCAATATCGTAAGCGACCCCAAACGTTCCATGTTGAATCTCGATCAATGGGATGAAGTGCGATCGTGTTGCCAAAATGACGCAGCATTTGAGCGCCTCAAACAAATTTTAGCTAAAGCTTCCACCAGTTCGCCCTCGGATGACGCCCAGGCCCTGGTGGAAGCTCGTTTGCAAATTGAACGGCAAAACGCCCTCGCCAACGCTATTGCTCGCATTCGAGAATCCCTGGAACTCCAAGAAATTTTTGACAGTACCACCCAAGAATTGCGCCAGTTACTCAGCGCCCACCGTATCGCCATTTATCGCTTCTATCCCGACTTTAGCGGGGAATTTGTCGCCGAATCCGTCGCACCGGGCCACGCAGCGATTATCAAGCCCTCCGCCAACGACTCGCAGACTCGCTGCAAACAGATTCTCCTCGGAAGTACTCCGACGCCTCAACGTTCCTTGGCCTATACCGTCCCCTCCTCCAACCCCTCCTCCAACAATGGACATCCATACAGCAATTGGGGCGGCCAGGATCTCTTAGAGAATCCGGGAACTATCCCCCTATCAGGGCGAGGGAAGTCTCCAGCCCAGGTGCTAGAAGACCATGGTTCCCCCAACTCGGCGATCGTGCCAATTTTACAAGGACAAGTCCTCTGGGGCTTACTCTGCGCCAGCCATCATCAAGAGCAGCAGTCTTGGAACATCGACGATATTGAACTCCTTGAGCGCGTCAGCATCAACCTCAGCGTCGCCTTAAAACAAGCGGAATTATTTCAACGCACTCAGCAACAGGCCCGAAAACTGGCCAAAGCTACCCGACGGGAGAAAACCCTGGCCGTCACCGTCGAAAAAATTCGGCGATCGCTCGATATTGACACCATCTTCAGTACCACCACCCACGAAGTGCGCCAACTCCTCGACGTCGATCGCGTCGCTGTCTATTACTTTAACCCCGACTGGACTGGCCAATTTGTTGCTGAATCCGTCAGCCCCGGCTGGGTACATCTCTTGGAATTACAAACCACAACCCCCCAACTTCAAACCAACCTGGCTCTGTGTTCCCAGATGCAGCAGCTCATTGAAGGGCAAAAATACGGCAAAAACCAAGCTCATTCCGACAAACTTCCCCAGCGGCGAGTCTTTACTGTCGAAAACGTTGAGCGCAGTCACTTCGCCCCCGCCTATCAAGAGGTGTTGCAGCTCTATCAATGTCAAGCCTACGCCATTGTTCCCATCTATCAAAGTAATCAGCTTTGGGGACTTCTCGCGGCTTATCATAATGCTCATCCTCGGGCTTGGGACGCTGCGGATCTCGATTTATTGGCCCAAATCAGTGAACATCTTGGGGTCGCTTTGCAACAAGCTGAACTCCTCGAACAAACGCGAATGCAGGCCCGCCGTTTGGCTCAAACCTTACAGGATTTACAGAAAACTCAAACCCAATTGATTCACAGTGAAAAGATGGCTGGTTTGGGACAATTGGTGGCTGGAGTCGCCCATGAAATCAACAATCCTGTCAATTTTATTTATGGCAACCTTAGCTATGTTCGCGACTATACCCAGGATTTAATGGGTTTGATTGAACTCTATCAAGAGGAAGATAAGCCAAACTTAGATGCGATCGCAGAACGCATCGAGGACATTGATCTGCCCTTTCTCCTCGAAGATCTCCCCAATCTGATCAACTCTATGAAAACGGGAACCGATCGCATCCGTAAAATCGTCCAATCGTTGCGGATTTTTTCCCGCCTCGATGAAGCACAGCGAAAAACCGTTGATATCCATGAAGGACTCGAAAGCGTTTTGTGGCTTCTCAAACACCGATTAAAAACTGGAAGTGGTGAGGAAATAAAAGTTATTAAAAAGTTCCAAAAACTTCCTAAAATCAATTGTTATCCCGCAGAACTCAATCAAGTTTTTATGAATTT
The DNA here is from genome assembly GCA_964644215.1 of uncultured Phormidium sp. GTDB lineage: Bacteria > Cyanobacteriota > Cyanobacteriia > Cyanobacteriales > Geitlerinemataceae > Sodalinema. The sequence goes on along the minus strand of CAZXWM010000001.1, from coordinate 18,575 downwards.
GATTAACAACTCCTTAGATGCCTTAAATGATGAACATAAATTGGCTCAAGCATCAGAGGAAAAAGATGTCAAAAAACCGGCGATCGCCATCCTGACCCAGCAACTCAATGATGAATTAGTTGTCATCCGAATTGCCGACAATGGCGTTGGGATTCCTGAACCTATCCGCCGCAGAATTTTTGACCCCTTCTTTACCACAAAGTCTCCCGGAAAAGGAACAGGCTTGGGACTTTCTGTCAGTTACCAAATCGTCGTGGAAAATCATGGCGGGGACTTAAGTGTTAAATCAAAACCCGGCGTTGGCACCGAATTTGTCATCGAAATCCCCATTTATGGCGATGATGACGAAATTATCAAAGCCTAATCTCAACCAAAGAGTCATTACACCACCAGAGACCCCTGTCCCGTTAACTCCTTTGTGTAACCGACTGTGTAACCGACCTGAACCACCTTAAGCTTCTTACTACAGCTAACTCAATTGTTCTCAACTCGCCTCTCTGTTAAAATCAATACGCCGAAGCTAAAAAAAAGATTAAACTAAAGCAAAACTCAACCCTGTCCTGCGTAGTTTGACGTAAATTTGCCTAGCATTACCTAGGTTAGCGTAAGCTGCCATGACCGTGACCGGTCTTGAAGCTAAAAGTCAGGCTTAGACAATGAAACGGCATAAGGCGTTCGGAATCAGTCGCCTCGCAATTGGGGTTAGCTGTAATCCGCGAGACTACCCCTCTCATCGAGACTCGTCTCATTCATTGTTTGGCGCAAACCTTAATGACCTTACCTCTCTTTTCTGACCCCCTCCTTATGGATTATCTACAACCGCAAAAAATCTGGCGGCGTTGGCGACAACAACACAAATCCGGGTGGCGGCCTCGCAATCTATTGGTTTATGGGCTGTTTGGAACCCTAGCCATCGGCGTTAGCCTCACCGCCTGGGTTAGTTACAAACTGGTCCGAGAGTTATTACTGAAAAATATCAGCCAGGGGGCAATCAGCGAAGTCCGAGAAGGGGGACAAGAACTCACAGACTGGTTTGAAACCCAGACCTTTTACCTCGAAGGGTTAGCTAATACCCCCACCCTCCGTTCGGGAGACTGGGAACAGATCCAACCCTATCTGGCCCGAGAAGTTGAACGCCTCGATAGTTTTATCAGTCTGGCGATCGCCAACAGCGAAGGAGAATTTCGCAACCATCAACAGCAAACCGGAGAAATCGCCGATCGCCAGCACTTCCAGACCGCCATGGAAGAAGGACACATCAGCTTCAGCAACCCCATCATTGGCCGGGCCATTGGCGAGCCGCTCATTGGCTTTACCCTGCCCTTACCCAGCGACGCCAACGCTCCCCCAAACCCGGCCGCCAGCGCCCTAATCGGTGGACTTAGCATCGATCAGTTCATCCTCAGCCTCAATCAAATCCAATACGGAGACAATAGCTACGCCTTCGCCTTCGACTCCAATAACGAGCCGATCGCCAGCCCTGAATTTCCCACTCAGCGGCCCGAATCCCTAAAACTGAGATCTCCAGATATTACCCAGGAGTTCGCCTCACTGCTACTCCCCGATCTCGACCCAGAACTCTTGCAACAGGGCACCCTCAACGGCGAGACCATCTATTTCGCCTATCACCCCATTGAATCCCCCAACTGGACTATCGTCCTAATCATCCCCCAAGAGAACATCGAAAAACAACTCGAATCCTTGAATCTTCTGGCGGGAGTTCTCAGCGTGATCCTAGCCCTGGCCACCATTCTCGCCGGACGGCAAATTAACGACGCCGAACAGTCTCGCGCCCGGGCCGAACGAGAAGCCCTCCTCAATGGCCTCACCAGTCGCCTGCATACCTCCCTCGATCTCGATAAAACCCTACCGCCAACCCTCGAAGAACTCACCGATCTGTTGGTCTTCGACGCGATCGCCTTCGCCTGGTACGATCGCCGCCAGCAATCATTAACCCTAGCCTACCGCCATCCCCAAAACAGCCAAATCTTCGCCGACAGCACTCATATAGAAGCCGCCGATCCTCAAAAAGACCTCGACAGCCAACTCCGCAACGGCGAAACCCTGACCCTGATCCGTCACCCCCAAGCCGAATCGATTACCCTACATCGGGGCCATTACTCCGCCTTCCCCGTTATCAACCGCCTGGGAACCCCCGGTTATCTCCTCTGTCACCATGGACTCCCCATCGCCATCAACCAAAATGAAAAAGACCTAATGCGGCGCGTCGTGGCCCAACTCTCCATCGCCCTTACCCAAGCCCATCTCCATGCCGAAACCCAGCGGGCTATCATCTCCCTAGAACGCGAACAACAACAATTACGACAAGTCGTTACCAATGCCCCCGTCGCCATGGCCATGTTTGACTGCCAAATGTGCTTCCTGGCCGTTAGCGAAAAGTGGCTTAGCGATTACCAGCTAAAAGACCAAGAGCTATTAGGACATTGTCTCTACGACATTCTGCCCGATCTCCCCGACGATCGCCACCAAGCCCACCAAGAAGCCCTAGAGGGACAAGTCATCACTGAACCCGAACTGGTTTGGCAGCGTCAGCAGGGAGACCTATTCTATCTACGCTCCGCCATCCACCCCTGGTACAAGCCCGAAGGGGAGATTGGCGGTATTATCGCCGTAACCGATCGCATTGATGATTTGGTCAAAGCCCGACTCGAAGCCGAACGGGCCGCCCAATTCAAAGCCGAGTTTCTGGCTAACATGAGTCATGAAATCCGCACCCCCATGAATGGTGTCATGGGAATGACAAGTCTCCTCAGTCGTACCCAGTTAAACCGACAACAGCGCGATTATGTCTCGACCATTTCCCGTAGCGCCCAACATCTGCTAACCCTGATTAACGATATCCTCGATTTCTCCAAACTCGAAGCCGGGGAAATGGAACTCGATGCGATCGATTTTGACCTCGATCGCTGTATCGAGGATATTGTCGATATCATGGCCACTCCAGTTGAGGATAAAGTGGGCCTGGAACTGGCCACCCTCATCGCTCCCGACGTTCCCCGTCATCTGCGAGGCGATCCCGCTCGCTTACGTCAGGTGCTGCTGAACTTAGTCAGCAATGCCATTAAATTCACCGAACGGGGAGAAGTGGTCATTCAAGCGGCCCTGCAAAGCGAATGCCAGGATTGCGCCACGATTCGCTTTGCGGTGCGAGATACGGGCATTGGTATCTCCAAAAGCGCCCAGACGAAACTGTTTCAGTCCTTTTCTCAGGTGGATGCTTCCACGACACGTCAGTATGGTGGAACGGGTTTAGGGCTGGCCATTTCACAGCAATTGGTCCATCTGATGGCTGGCGAGATGGGTGTCGAAAGTGTCGAAGGGATTGGCTCGATTTTTTGGTTTACCGTACCTCTGGAGTTGGCCGACTCAACCCCCTCCTCGGCCTTACCTCAAATGCCCTTGAATATCAGTCGCTTGCGCTTGTTGGTGGCGGCTGAAAATGCGACAACCCGCCAATCGGTGCGTTATTTGATGCAGTCTTGGGGCATTAACGAGATTACCGAGGTGGGGACGGGTAACAATGCCTTGGAAACCTTGAAAGAGGCGGCAGAGCGATCGCAACCCTATAATGTTCTAATTTTAGATCTGCAATTGTCCGATATGGATCGAGACAAGTTCCTCGCAGACATTCGCGCCTATCCGCTGTTACGAACGACTAAAATTGTAGTCATGAGTAACTTCAAAGATCGCACCACCGCTGAGGCATTTTTAGAAACAGGCGCGGCGGCCAGTTATCTCCTCAAACCGGTGCGAGCCTCACGCCTCTTTGATGCTCTAATTACGGCGGTTGGCCCACAACTTCACTTAGAGCGAGATCCAGATAGTGATACGGAGTTCTTTGACCCTAAATTACCTCTGCCCTCGAAACGCTTTTCTCACCTCAACGTGCTGGTAGTCGAAGATCATCCGACCAATCAACAAGTCATTCTGTCTCAATTGCAAGAACTTGGCGCGGTTCAGATTGATTGTGCTAGTAATGGGCAAGAAGCGTTAAACCTTTGCCGTCAGACTCACTATGATCTCGTATTCATGGATTGTCAAATGCCGATTCTCGATGGCTATGAAGCGACCCGAGAATTGCGCCGTCGAGAAGCTGACAGCGATCGCCATACCATCATTATTGCCCTGACCGCTCACGCCATGCCCACCGATCGAGAACAATGTCTTGAGGCGGGTATGGATGATTATATCCCGAAACCTGTGGATTGGGATGTCTTACTTGAGACCTTAGAACGCTGGACGATTAGCCCAGACACCGAGGGCGATCGCTCGTCAAAGCCCACAAAATTTGCTACTATAAGCCACAATACTGCCGACTGTCAACCCCAATCCTCATCACAGGTTAGCGAGCCATTGCCCCTATCCCCATCAGCTTCCTCTGGGAATCCCCCTATCTCAGACCAGAACTCAAGCCAGCCAAACTCCTATTTCGAGAAAACCCCGATGAGTCAGGATACTCCAAAGCAGAAAAACCCTTTAGATTTAGAGAGATTGGAACGAGTATCTCGGGGAAAAGTGTCACTGCAAAAGCGACTTTTGCAAGCCTTTATTGAGGCAACTCAAACTGACTTGGATAATCTGAGGACTGCTCTGGATGACCGGGATGGCGATCGCCTCAGCGAAATTGCCCACCGCCTGAAGGGAGCGGCGGCTAATGTGGGGGCTACCGTCATGGCTGAGCAGTCAGCAGACTTAGAACAAGCGGCTAAAGAACAGAACTTTGAGCAAGTCGAGTCTCACATGACGGCACTTTTGCAACAGTGGCAACACATTAAACAGTTTATGGAAACCTTGGAGTTATCATAATCTCAGCCCGACTGGGAGGCGTTTCCCTTACCAACTTAGCTCTTAATCAATTCAATCTCACCTCAATTATCGAGATGTCCTCAATGTTATTTAAACCCTGTCGAACAAGCAACTTGAAATCCTAAACATCATGGCAACTATCCTAGTAATTGACGACGAAGTCACCACGCAAATGGTCTTACAAGACCTCCTCGAAAGTGAAGGACACCAGGTTATTGTTGCTAACAACGGACGACAAGGCTCAGAACAAGCCAGTCAACAGCATCCAAACCTAATTATCTGTGACTGGATGATGCCAGAAATGAATGGAATCGACCTCTGTCATACCATCAAAGCCAACCCCGAACTGGCCGCCACCTTTTTCATTCTTCTCACGGCTCGAGAACAGATCGATGACCGCGTTTGTGGACTCAATGCTGGCGCCGATGACTTTATTTCTAAACCCATTGAAACTGAAGAACTCCTAGCACGAGTTCGCTCGGGCCTACGCCTGAATCATCTCAATCAACAATTAACCCAGTCTCTACAAGACCTTAAAGACACCCAAGTTCAACTGGTTCAAAGTGAAAAAATGTCCAGTTTAGGACGCTTGGTGGCTGGTGTTGCCCACGAAATCAACAATCCCATTAGTTTTATTTACGGTAATCTCAGCCATATCAAAGAATATACCCATGACCTATCTACCCTCATCGAGACTGTGCGGGATGATGATAGCTTTTCTCGCGAACAACTACTAGAAGCCCTCGAAGAGATTGACTTTGATTTTGTCACAGCCGACTTAGAGAAAATGCTCGGCTCGATGAAAGAAGGCTCCGAGCGCATTCGAGAAATTGTCATTGCTCTGCGGGAATTTTCGAGTCAAGACCGGAGTGGAGTGCATAACATTGACCTCCATCATGCCCTCGATTTAGCCCTGTCGATGTTGAGTCCTCGGGTGCATCAAGCCGCCGGCCGAGTCTCTAGGTTGACCCTGGATAAACAGTATGGTCAACTGTCTAATATCCAAGGGGATATTGGCTTGATTAACCAGGCACTGTTCAATATTTTGGAAAATGCCCTCGATGCGATCGTTGAGAAATCACGAACTGACCCAGACCAAGACTGGATGCCCAAAATTTCCCTCACCACTCGCACCTTAGACGATTGCTGGGTAGAAATTGAGATCAGCGATAATGGTGTGGGTATTGACCCCGCCTTAAATAACAACGTGTTTGACCCTTTCTTTACGACGAAACCCGTTGGCCAAGGCAAAGGACTAGGACTGGCTGTTGCCTATCAAATCGTCGTTCAACAACATCAGGGACAACTCAGCTATGACTCTGAACTTAATCAGGGAACCCGTTTTGTGATTCATCTCCCCATCAGCCAAGAGTCCGTCCAACTCAACGTTAATCCAACTCAAAATCAGGTAGGTCCCGTTGAGGCTCAGGTAACGGTTCAGCGATGAGTTCTTCAATGGGTTCTTCTTCCTGTCGTTCGATGGGTTCTTCGAGGGGGTCTTCGATCTCCACAGGCACTTTTTCTAATGCTGGTAGGGCAATGGGTTTGGCGGCTTGGGTTTCTACCGGAGAGGACACCAGAACCGGTAAAGGTTCGGCTTCATCGAGCCAGTAACTGGCCACGGGTAAGACATTTTCGAGGTCTTCGAGTAAGCGAGGAATCACCATCACCGCGTGGAGTTCGCCAATGCGTTCGGCTTCGTGCATCCCCGCTTCAATGGCCACGGCCACATTGGCCACGGTTCCTCGGACAATGGCGGTACAGAGGCCATCACCGATGGTTTCATAGGCCGCCAGTTGCACATCGGCCGATTTGAGCATGGCGTCAGCACCTCCCACCATGGCCGGGAAGCCTCGGGTTTCGAGGAGGCCGATGGCTCGGTTACTGAGGCGAGAATAACCCCGTTGTTGGTTGCACAGTTCCACTAAGCGGCTACCGAGAGGGAAAATCACCTCTAGGTTGGGCATGGGGCGGGCAATGGTGGATTTGGAGATGAGTTGTCCGAACTGTTCGGCGGTTTTGGCCCCTTCCTCGACAGCCAGGCGCACATCAGGATAGCGTCCTCGGACGATCGCGGTACAATAGCCCGCGCCAATTTTTTCGTAACCCACCAAAATCACATCGGCAGATTTCACCATCATGTCAGCGGTACCGACGATCGCCGGGAAGCTACGAGTCGAAACCATGCCGAGGGCAGTATCTTGGTATTTGAGACGTTTCCGTTGTTTGGGGAGGGGGGTGGGAATGCGGCTTAGAGGAGTCTGAGACATGAAGATTTGAGTCTGGCAGAGGTGCGACGGAGATAGGGGCAGGACAAGCTGAGTCGGAAAATTCTTTAGGGCTAGTGTTTGGCCGTAAATCGTGCTTACGATGATTGTATCAAGAATGCTGGTTGACCATGACTGAACACAAGCCTGAGCCACAAAAACTAACGGAGGAGGAGGTTCGCGAGATCTGGCGATCGCTGCGGCATAAGCAGGGAAACTGGATTGACTGGGGTAAACGCTGTAAGCAACTCCAGGATGCTGGCCATGCGGCTGAGGAGATTTTCGAGGAGACGGGGATTGAATCCCTGGTTCAGAATCAAATCATTGTCGCGGCTCAAGTTTATGACAGCATCGTTGAGGGCCAGCCGCCAGCGGAGGTGTTAGCCTACTGCGAAGGACCCCGCAGTGATGTCCTCTACGAATTTCGCATTCTCAATCAGCGTCAACGGCTAGAAGCGGCCACCCTCGCCGCCGAGAAACGCCTCGATGTTGATGGCGCTCATCGTTTGAGTCATGATGTGAAAACCCTGGCCTGTTTAGCTCAGATTCCCGAGGGATTTAGCCGCCATCCTGGGGATGCGGTGGCCTATCAATGTTGGCGACAGGCGAAACGCCAGCGGGATCTCTCACAACGAGCGCGGTTGATTGCCGAAGGATTGCGTTTTGTCGAAAGTGATACCGCTCGGCAGCAGTTGGAGGCTCTGTTACAGAATTTAGCGGCCCCTGCTCCCCGCCAAGCGCCGCTATTGCCCTTATATCGCCCAGAGACGAGCGAGGAGTTGCCGCGTCTGTTGCCCCTGGCTGGGGAGATGCCCCTGACGGCGGCTGAGATTGAAGCCGTCGCGGCGATCGCCCCCGAAGAACCGTTCCAGATTACTCGTCTCCCAGCGGGAGCGGCCTGTGTGCCGGTTCCCGGCTGGCAAGTGGTCTTAAAGGCTCAAGACCCCGTGGCATTGTTAGCCCCCAGTGACAGCTTGCCCAACTCCCCTGGCGGCGATCGCGAAACTGTCATCGTCGCCATCGATCGCGCCCAACGGGACTGGGATGAGAACAGTTATTTTCTCGTTGAAGAGGGGCAACAGGTGCGTTTAGCGTGGTTTGCTGAGCCCCCCAGCCTAACTATTTTGGGGCGCTTATTACTGGTGTTGCGTCCTAAACGAATTTTGGACGAGGGCAACATCACCGAGCCTTGGCAGATGGATGATTAGCTGGGCGATTAGCTGGGACAGGGGACCAGAGGAGCGCCAAATTATGGTAAGATGGAAAGCTGGGTTTTTTGTAGCTAAACCCCATTAAGATTCAGCATCAATTGTTCGTCAAGGAGATTTTCGGTTATGGCACGTCGATGCCAAGTCAGTGGAAAAAAAGCCAACAACGCCTATGCGGTGTCTCACTCCCACCGTCGCACCAAACGGCTTCAGGAAGCGAACCTGCAATGGAAACGCTTTTGGTGGCCCCAGGGCAATCGCTGGGTGCGCCTGCGCGTGTCAACCAAAATGATCAAAACCATCCAACGCAAGGGTTTGGCGACGGTGGCCAAAGAAGCCGGCCTCAATCTGAACAAGTTTTAAGACCTCGATTCAGGGGGATTCATCGACCGGGAGTTTGTTGTCACGACAGGCTCCCGGTTGTTTTTTTGAGCTGGCTTGGAGCTGACCTAGACAAAATATCAGTACAATTACGGACAAGCCTTGCGTAGTTCTACGGAATGACCCTAATGAGGGGTTTGACCCCTGGCTGATCGATTTTGCCCATTGGCTGGGTAAGCTAGAGGTACATCCGTAAATTCTCCCTTGGCGTTCTGGGTCAGGATGGGCTAACACTAAAGTAGAGTCCGAGTCAGTTTCATCATTTCGCCGCCAATTCTATTTTTGATTTTCTAAAGTCCCTGTCGGTGTGAGATTGTATTTTCTCTTGATTTCCTATTATTTACGCTCGTTCTCTCCCTTAATCGCATCTGCCGAGTTAATTTAAAACTATGGCTAACCCCCACATCTTGATTCACATAAAACGTTGGTTACGCAACACCAGTAAGCAAGTTTACAGCCAATTTGCTCGCCTGGTGCGGCGTCTCCTACATCGCCTCGCACCGCCACGCCGTCGCCGCTCCGAGCGTCGCATGGCGGGGTTTGTGCTGCCGACAGCGATGATGCTGTTGCTGGTGCTGTCTCTAGTTGTGGGGGCGATTTTGCTGCGGACTATTAGCCGGACTGAGCAGGCGATGCTCTCTCGGCGCGATCGCGTCATCTACAACGCCGCCACCCCAGCCATTGACCGGGCTAAAGCCAAGTTAGAAAACCTCTTCCAAATTGACCCACGGCTGCCGTCAGGGATTCCCGCCCAGGAACTCTTAACCGAGTTGATGGAAGACGACGATACATATACCCTTCCCGACGAAGAACGGATTGATCTCAATGGTGACGGAACCCTGGACAATGCCTGGGTTTATCAAGAAGCCAGTGGACTCGGAGAGGGGGAAAATAACCTAAGAGTTGCCTACTCGATTATTTGGGATGTTCCTAGCCAGCAAGAAGAACTGGCCAACCAAAGTGCTAGGGCCATCGAGACTCGAGCCGAAAACCTAGAAGTTCGTCAAGGTCCGATCGCCAGTGAACCTCGGCCCGGCTGCGTCATTGGTGGTGGAGGTAGCCCCATTGAAAATGGTTGGTTGCGCGATCCCAGTAGTTCCGCCATTTTACGGAAAAACTTCCAAATCGACGCCTTTGTCATCTCAGATCGCGAAGACGGCGCTGTCACCACCCTAGAAGTTCAACAGGAACGAGAAGCCAACCGGGGCAACAAGTGGGGCGCTTGGTTCCGCAACGACCTCGAAATCTATCCCGGTCCGGAATTTCGCTGGAATGGCGCTATGCACACCGATGGCAGCCTCATTGTCGGTCACAATCGCCGCACTGACCGCACCCAAGCTTACTTAGTCAGTAGCCCCGACTCCTGCATTTACCAAGCCGGTCAAACCACCTCAGAAATTACCCTCGGACTTGAGATTAATAGCGAACGCAACGTCGTTTATCAGGGCGAACTGATGGCCGGGCGGGTCGTCAGCAACGCCAGCCAGGGCGGGGGAATTTTTCACCTCTGGACCCCTCCTGGAGAAACACCAATTCATCATGAAAATGAAGCCGGCCGAGTCACATTAGTCCCGGACAATCATTCCGTTGGCAACGGTGATCCTGAAGATGTCATCCTCGATCCCATCACACTGTTCACAGAAGATGTCTCCAAACATCGGGGTCTCCCATTATTGCAAACCGATCGCGTCGCCGGCTGGTCTCAGTTCCCAATCCCTGAGAGCGAGGAGGAAGTGCAACGGGGTAGTCGCGTTTTTAACGAACCCTCTGAACGTCCCTTTATTGATGACTTTTACCGAGCCGATGACCGTTTTGGTCCGAAACCCGTCTATGGCGGCGATGATGACCTACAACTGATTCAGGAAGAAGACAATGGCGAAACTGTTGGCCTCGGGGTTCGAGTTGGCGAACCCATTGCTAGCGGCGCCAGTGGCGATGTGCTGGCTAAACTGACGCAGTTGAGCGTTCCCGGATCAGGAGACTCCCGTGAACTGGGCCTTGACGGCTATTGGGAACGACGAGCTTGGCGAGAAGGCCTGCGGGTCATTGTTGGGCAACGCCTAGAACTGGGGAATGATCCCTTTGCGGGGACAACCCAAGTTGACAATGACCCCAACAGTCCACAACAGATTGCCGATGACGGTCGGGTTGATCGCGATCGACGCGCCCATGAGTATCTGCAACATCGTACCCTACGAGATAATCTAGCTGCCGCTCAAACCACGGCCATCTATCATTACAGCCAAGATGGTGGAGATCCCGATCAAGCTCCCACCGCTGCCATTCTCAGTACGGTTCACCCAGGAACCGCTGAAACCCTAAAACGGGCGGCAATCTTTGAGCAACCGAAAATTCCCTTTGGCGTTACTGGAGACGCGGCGACCCTATTCAACGGTGCCACCTTCGGTGATGACCCCGATGAGTTACTGGTGGACTTCTTCACCGGACGGGGAACCAATGGTTGGGAACTCAACTTAGATGACTTGGATATCCTCAATACCGATGTCCAAAATGCGATGGACAACTTGGCGAATTTAGCCGGAGACCCCGACGGCGCTTTTCCTGCTTTGCAAGAGGCCAATCAGATTCATCCCAACCCAGCGATTACCGAATGGGGAGACTTTTCTAACCTACGTCGGACTCTCGATCCCTCGGAAAACTTGGATAGTCTGGCGGACTACTCGAATAAGTACAATGCCGCGCTTACCCTGGGGGCTTTGGCCTACAACGTCAGTTATTTGAGTGCTTTGGACTATAGTACAGTCACCGCTCAGTTAACGGCCTTGGGCGATCGCCTCGGGCAACTTCGCGACGGTGATCCTGATCATGGTGAGGTGTTCTTCTTCCCCACCGAAGACTTGGGAGATATCCCAAACGACTATGACTACTCCGATGGAAGCACTATTGAGGAAGACTTTAACGGTGATGGGGACGCCAATGACGACATTGCCAGTCTGATTATCATTGCTGGCGATGGGTGGCCCGATGCTGGCGATGCGGTGGTGCGAATGACCCCGAGTCCTGAGGCCTATATTGAAGCCTTGAAATACACTGATACCAGTGTTGATTCCTATGACACTGAAGAGTTACAAGAGTTGGCTCGCTTAGTCTATCTCAAAGAACAAGTCAAGCGCGATCGCGAGTTTGGTTTCCTCCCCTCACCCACTGGTAAAGATGCCTACCAGTCCGATATATCCTTTAACGTGGCTGGGTTTGGTGACCTTGACTTTACCGACGCTGACATTGAGGATGACATTTTGGCGCTGACTGCTGACATCTGTGGAGAAGATGCCCCTCTCGATGACTGTCTAGAAGTGATTGATATTGATGACAGCACTGAAGACCAAGAAACAGTAACGGTGAGTTTCCTGCCGGGACTGGCGATTGGACAAGGCGAGGAATATGAAATTGACTCCACCGGAACCCTCACCATTCCCCTGAGCTTTGGCTGTGACGTTAACGCCAATAACTTTTTCGGCTTAGGGAACACCCCGGAAGGGATCACCCTGGCCAACACCCTCTGTGGTGCAACCTCCAAGTTCCCCTCCCTGTACTACCTATTTCCCTTGACCGACCATGGCTATCCCGGAAGCGATGCCGATGGACGGGAACAACCCGAGTCCGAAGCGGACATCGACGAAGACACCTTAGCCGAGGCCGAGGTCCGAGGAATTATGGATCGAGGGGCCGACCTCAACAATGACGGTGATACCACGAATGATGAGATTTGGTACATCAGTGACCCCGATGTCCAAACCATCAATAGCGGCATTACCTACAATGCCATCGATGATGCCGCATTAGCGAATTTGGCCATTCGACCCATTGGCGAAGCCACTAACTTCACCCTCCCCTACCTAGAGTTAACTGGATTGCCCACAGGAGCTTGTGACAACGACGCCAGTGCAGATGACCCCAACCCCAATTGTCAGCGCAATAACCTCGTCTATAACGGCGTTGAAGATGCCTATTATCGCGTCGCCTTCAAGGATACCGCCTTCTTTGTTGGTCGGGATATGATGAATGCCCGCACCCTCAACATGGATATGGCACTTTTGTCAGACAACGTGGATGGGGCGCAAAATACCAGCATCAACAGCGATACCTGGCTCCCTGGCGGTGACGATAGTGATAACGTGCAAAAAGATGGCGGCATTGTCTATGCCTTCCGCGATGATGCCATGCGCGAAGACGGCATCGAACGAGCCTCAGGCGGGGGCAGTTGTGATGATGCCAGTGACATCGGCAATGGTTGCAACAGCAACGTCCTCGATGGAACCGATCCCCCGGTGAACCCGGAAAACGGGATTAGCCCCAAAGCGGTTAACTTTGTTCCCGATCCAGATCGCCGCATTCACGGCTTCCGGGTCATCAATGGTCAAACCGTGGAACGTCCCACCGACGGAACCCTCCCCTTCGGCTTAAGCTTTGTCTCCGATAACCCGACCTTCATTCAAGGGAACTTTAACTGCCATACTCAAAGTGGCAACTGTGATCAACCCATTGAAGAGTTTACCAACCTTCTCGGGACCGATTGGGGACCCACCCAGTTCTATGGACGTAGCAGTCGTGACAATAACTTTGCGGACCCCGAGAGTGACAATTGGCGTTACAGTGAATTTCTCGTCGATGCGATCGGTATCCTCTCCGATAACTTCTGCGATGGCAGTCTCGAAGACCCCTTTATCGTCGTCCACGATTCCGGCAGCAACGAAGGCAACCCGGATCTTAGCAGTAACCTACAAGCCTTAGGTCGTAGTGACAACGGCCGCGTCTCGGATGTCTATGGATGTGATCAAGCTGAAAACCAACAGATTACCTCTTATCTGGGCTTGCCACGACCCGATGAAAACGCCAACTTAAGTGACAATAGCCTCTGGTTACGAGAAAATCCGGCCGACCCAGCCTCCCCCATTCGTATCTCAGCCAATGGTGACCCGATGCTGTTCCGGACTCCTACCCCAGAGGGAGCCTATGACGGCAGTTACTTCGATCTCGATTCCGGGGCAAATCGCCCTCTCATCTCCGCTCGTGAACCCCAGCGGGTGAACTCGGTTATCGTCAGTGGCATTACCCCATCCCGTAACGGCCAATCCTATGGTGGACTCCATAACTACCCACGGCTCAATGAAGATTGGAACCCCACCCGTAACTTCGCTGACCCCCGCGATCTGGTCATGTCCGGTTCCTTCTTGCAACTGAGCTTTAGTAACTATGCAACAGGTCCCTATGACCAAAGCGCTTGGGAACCTGGCGATGACCCGGAAGAAGATGAAGTCATTGACTACTACTTCGCACCGGAACGGCTTTGGGGGTATGACGTCGCCTTGCAGTTGGCCCGCGTCGGTCCCGTGTCCTCCCGTTTGATTACCGTCAACCGCGCTCGGAGTGAGTTCTACCGTGAACCCTCCGCCGATGACCCCTATATCAAAAACCTGCGCTGTGCTACTGGACCCGATGGGGAGCAAGTTGACCCCCGTGCCACCGATTGCGACTAGCCTGTAACTAACTCAGGTTACACCTCTACCCACTCTGTTGATGCCAGCAACTGGGGGAGTTGCCCCTCCCCCTCCAGCCCATACCACCATGTATAAGCCCAATCTATTTCCACTCCGGCGTTTTCTCACCGCCTCTAAAGACCCAACCCACCCAGGTCGTCACTCAGACCGAGGACTGACCCTAATCGAAGGGTTGGTAGCAATCCTCATTGTCTCAGCGGTGACGACGGCCATTACCCCCATGATTTTCTTGTCCGTGGCGACTCGGATTCAAAATCGGCGGGCCGAACAGGCGATTCAACTGGCCCACGGACAAATTGATGAGGTTCGGGTCTTACTTGAGAGAGGTATTGAGGACGACGATGATATCGCTCAACTTCCCCGGTTAGTGGAAGGAGAGATTACCGCTCGCGAGGTGGGGCCACCGGACAGTGAGTTTAACCGACTGCTATCAACAAACTCTGACTGTTCTCAGTCTTTTGAGTTGGGCAGTGTCTCGGAAGACCAAGCGTTCCGGGTCGATGTTAATGGTGATTGCGAGGAAGACTTTTTCGTGCAAACTTTCCGTACACGAGAGGTCACGGCTAACCGCAATGGTGTTGAGGTTCCCATTGTCTTTGAAATGGGTGTTCGCGTCTACTATCGCAATGCTGAGTTCGACAGCTTAGAAACAGAACAGGCGTCATTGGTGATGACCAGTGGCGAAGGACAGCAAACAACACGTCCTCTGGCAACTCTCTACACGGTCATGAGCCAGGGGGATACGGGAATCTCTCTGCGGAGCTATCAATGTTTCGTCGACCCGAGTCAGGAGGGCTGTGAGTAGTGGTGCTAAAGGTGACTCGAAGGGTCTGTCAAACTGGTTTCAAAAGAGTTTAGAAATTCGTTAGTTGAGCTGGAGAAGATAAAAAAAATGGGTATCAGTCAAGGAATTTATAGATATGTTAGCCGCCGTGTTAGTCGCCATCGGCGCTTGACGGAGAAGCCGACGCTAAATCCTGCCAACAACTCGGGATTTACGCTCACGGAAATTCTCGTGTCCATGATTATTGCCGGACTGGTGATGTCGGGGTTATTGGGGCTGATGGTCGAACTTTTAACATCTGACGCACGAGAGACAGCGCGCACAGAAACTCAGCGTGAGATGCAAATGGCCCTAGATTATATTAGTTCAGATATCCGAGAGTCGGTCTATGTGTATGATGGCAATTGTATCGATGGCACGACGGACTCCTGTGAGGGCTTTGTTGACGCAATTAGCCGCGACAATAGTGTTCCCGTGTTGGCTTTTTGGAAGTTAGAAGATCTACCGAAGTCGGTTGTAGACGAAAGTTGCGGTAGTAATGGGTATGACCCTAATGACACTGTGGTCCCCTGTTTGTCAGGACGTAGTTACAGTTTGATCGTGTATTACTTGACTCGAAATGAGGAAAATGATGAGATTTGGTCGGGGTTAGGGCGTTTGCAGCGTGCAAGACTAGCAACGTTTACGAGTCAAGGTGGACCCAATTTTACCCCTCCGTATGCCGGTGGTGGAGAAGACCAAGACCCCTTAACGTTCCGAACTTGGCAACCTGATAGTATGGATTCATTCCAGGTGACGACCTTGGTCGATTTTGTGGATAGTCGTCCCTTAGATGAGATTGCTGAGCGTCAAGGAACCGCAAGTGCTAGTGTTGAATGTCCGGATGGTCATGTCATTACGCCTAGCGACAACACCTTAGAGGCGAATGGTTTTGGTGAAGTACGCAATTTTTACGCCTGCATTCGCGATGATAGTATTCTTGCCGATGATGATGATGACAATGCAACGGCACAAACTTTTAACCAGAAGGTGATTTTGTTTCTGCGGGGTAATGCTGCCGGTAAACCGGGGATTCGTGATGCTAACATCGGCTTTATGCCAGCGATTCAAACCCAGGTTCTTAACCGCAGTGTCCGGGAAAAAACACCGCGCAACTTCTAAGCAGGGGTCGAGAGGAGCGGTTGGCTCCCTGAGACGATTTTCCTGAGACGATTTTCCTGAGACGATTGATGTTTTTGATGTTTTATGAGTTTAGGAGACTTTAAATTCTATGACCCGGTTACAGCTCAAACAACGTCATTTGCGGGAGCGTTCCCCAACTCATAACCCGCTTCATTCTGGGTTCACCACGATTGAGGTCTTGGTGGTGATTGTCATGATTGGCATTTTAGGGGCGATCGCCGCCCCCAGTTGGCTCTCGTTCGTCAACGGCCAGCGAGTCAAAAACACCGCCGACGCGGCCCTGCAAACGATGCGCCGCGCTCAATCTCGCGCCAGTACCGAGAATCGCGCCTGGGAAGCCAGTTTTCGTATCGATGAGGAGCAAGGCATTCAGGGAGCCGCCTATCCCGTTGATGGCGATCCCTCCTGGACGACCCTTTCCCCAGAAGCAGGCAACCTCGTGACCGTAGATGAGGGGAGAACCACTCTGCCTCAAGAGTGCGATCATGGAGATTACTGCATTAGCTTTAAAGACCGAGGCATTGTCTCGGAGGAGTCTTACAACCATGCCGACTATGAGGATGATGATTCGGGGATGATTGGCCGTATTGCCTTTACTGATGTTGAGGGGGGCAATAACCCGAACCGACGTTGCGTGATTATCGCCACTATTCTCGGGTCCATTCGCGGCGATCGCTGCGAGGATTAAGCCCCAGTGAGATGATGGATAGTTTGTGAAAAACTCAAGAAAGCGGGCGACCGGACTCGAACCGGCGACGTTCAGCTTGGGAAGCTGACATTCTACCACTGAATTACGCCCGCGTTAGCTAGTCCAAGACTGCAAAGGACTGCATTAATTGCTTATCCTAACATATCTGGGACTAGCGGCAAGATTTTTTTGCCTCAAATTAGCCTGACTGAAGCAGCCTAACTTAAGCCGACACCGCCTCAGCTTGAGAGCGGCGACTCTGAGGAATCGCATAATCGGGGATACAATTTTCCTCCATATACTGGCGATATTCCCCAGCCTGGCGATCGCAGTCCTCGGCGGACCAGCCACAATAGCGCTGCAACACCTCCGACAGCACCGCCAAAGTCTGCAAACCATAACAACTCTGCATGGCGATCGTGGTGCGGCGTCGCAGAATATCAGCCATATGATAGGCATATTCCGATCGCACCCCATAGACAATCTGAGCGCGAATATCCGGTAACTCCGGCGTAATGGGAGCGGCCAGTTCTGGATGCTCGTCAATCAGAGCCAACACCCCCGCCGCTAGACGGCCATAGCTGTCGAGGAGATGATAGAGGGTTTCTACCGAGAGGCGATCGCGATAACGGTCTACCAACTCTCCCACCAAGGGGTCATTGGGCAAAATCGCCCCCGGAAGCGGACGATGAATCGTCGGACAAGCCGGTGCGGGTTGCTTCGACTTCTTATAGACCAAATCCACAATTTCTTGGCCCACATGGCGGAACGTCGTCAACTTCCCGCCAATCAGAGAAATGAGATTACTAACTCCCTCTGAGCGGTGGTCAAAGAGAATATGCTTACGGGTGATACTCCCGGCGGACTTCTTATCCACATAGGGTAACGGCCGCACCCCAGAATAAGTAAACTTAATACTCTCGCGGGTTAACTGGCCACTGGGAATGATATTATTCGTTTCCGTCAGTAGATAGTCAATCTCTTCATCATTAGCCTTCACCCGGTCTAAACTGCCTTCATAGGGCAAATCCGTGGTTCCAATCAACACCATCCCCAACCAAGGCACAATAAAGAAGGGCCGGCCATCGGTTTTGGCTTCCACATAGAGCGCACTGTCCGGCGCACCGGGGAAGCGGTTAACAATAATATGAGACCCCTTGGTTCCGCCAATCTTACGGGTTTTGCCAATCGGGTCTGGGGAGCCATCCTTCAACACGCGATCAACCCAGGGACCCGAGGTGTTAATCACCATCACATCCGGCGTTCCTTTCACCTCCAGGGTTTTGCCCGTTAACTTATCCTCACAGGTCAAATGGGTAATGCGATCGCCCTGACGGTGTAACCCCGTCACCTCCACATAGTTTAAATTCGTCGCTCCCGCCGCTTCCGCATCCAGAATCGTCTCCAAACACATCCGTTCTGCGCGAGAGGCCTGAGCATCATAATACTGCGCTCCGCCATTCAAATTCTCAGGATCTAAGCCCCGAAAATGCTGCATAAACTTCTGCTTCGGTAGCATCCGATGGGGCAACAGAGTCTTATCAAAACTAAAAATATCATAGAGAATCATCCCGGCCCAGATTTTCCAATAGGGGCGCGATCGCTTCCCATAGACCGGAACCGTTAACATCAACGGATTCACTAAATGGGGAGCATTTCGTAACAACAATTCTCGCTCATGCAGCGACTCCCGCACCAGAGGAAACTCAAAATACTCTA